>CANGMU010000132.1 GCA_947454665.1 Pseudomonadota bacterium
CGAAGCCGCTCGCGGCCTTGGCATTCAACAGCCGCGTCGCGTCCACCGCGATATTCACAATGGATTCGGCCGGCGTACGCGAATGCACGATCTGGTGAGCCGCGGCGACCAGCAGCGCATGCACCACCGGCTGCGGCCGTCGGCCCTGGGCCATCAGCCCATCCAGCGCCGGTGCCAGGCGCAGGTACCAGCGCAACGAGCCACCGAGGATCGCGCGGGCCGCCGGACGATGGGGCGGCGCCAGCATCACATGGCCCAGCGCATCCTCCGCGGTGCTGCCGTGGTCGACGACGCGGGACAGGGCCGTGGCCGCGGCGGCCATCGCCTCCGTGCCCGGTGCAAAAGGTTCAGTCCGGTCGTTCAAGAGAATCTCTCCGAGTCGCCGGCACGCAGCTCGGCATTGGCAAAATCCGCGGCCGGCACGGCGCGCCGTCCCGCGCGCTGCAGCTCGGCCAAACCCAGCACGCCATCGCGGCCGGCCACTTCGAGCAGTCCGTCATGCAATCCCAGCACGCTGCCGGGCAGCACATCCGCCGGCGGCAAGCGTCCGGGCAGCACGCGGCTGCGCAGCAGCTTCACGGGCTCGCCGCGCCAGATGGCCTGCGCGGCAGGCCAGGGATTGAAGCCACGAATCTGCCGGTCGATGTCGGCCACCGGCGCCTGCCAGTCGACCACGCCTTCGGCCTTGGCGAGCTTCGCGGCATAGATCACACCCTCGGCCGGCTGCGGCGTCGCCTGCAGCGTGCCCGCCTCCAGGCCGGCCAGCGCCTCCACGATGAGCGCGCCACCGAGCCGCGCAAGGGCGTCGTGCAGATCGCCCGCGACGGTCGAAGGCCCGATCGGCAGCGCCCGGTGCAACAGCATCGGTCCGGTATCCAGCCCCGCATCCATCTGCATGATGGTGACACCGGTCTGGTCATCACCCGCGTGGATCGCGCGCTGGATCGGGGCCGCGCCGCGCCAGCGCGGCAACAGCGAGGCGTGGATGTTCAGGCAACCCAGACGCGGCAGTGCCAGCACGTTCGGCGGCAGGATCAGGCCGTAGGCGACCACCACCATGACATCGGGCGCCCAAGCTGCCAGCTGCGCCAGTGCCGCCTGCGTATCCGCTGCCTCGCCACGCAGCGACAGCGGTTGCAGCACCGGCAGGCCCCGCGCCAGCGCGGCCACCTTTACCGGGCTGGCCTGCAGCGCGCGACCGCGACCGGCGGGTCGGTCCGGTTGCGTCAGCACACCCCGGATTTCGTGGTGGGGAGCCAGCGCTTCCAGTGCGACAGCCGCGAACGCCGGCGTACCGGCAAAGACGACGCGCAGGCTCATGCCGGCCGGATCAGATCGTCGGACCGTGCGGCCCAGTGGCCGCAGCCGCCGGCCTGCCACCCCGCTGCTTGCGGTCCTTGTCGAGCTTCTTGCGGATACGCTGCCGCTTCAGTTCCGACAGGTAATCGACAAAAAGCTTGCCCTCGAGGTGGTCGATCTCGTGCTGCAGGCAGATCGCGAGCAGCCCCTCGAGTTCGCGCTCATGCACGACGCCGTCGGCGTCCTGGTACCGGGCCTTGATGCGCTCCGCGCGCGGCACGTCGTCGAAGATATTCGGCACCGACAGGCAACCCTCCTCGCCGACGGCCTTGCCGGTCGCCTCGAGGATCTCCGGGTTGATGAAAACTTCGCGCTCGTTGTTGTCCTTCGAGAGGTCGATGACGATCAGGCGGTGATGCCAGTCGACCTGTGTCGCGGCGAGGCCGATACCCGGCGCCGCATACATGGTCTCGAACATGTCATCGATATGGCGCTTCAACGCCGCGTCGAAGACAGTGACCGGTCGCGCCTTTGTGCGCAGGCGCGGATCGGGATATTCGAGGATCGGAAGCAGGGCCATGACGTGTCTCGGTGCGAAAATGCTGCTAAGGTTTGCGAAAGTTTAACACCCGCCTCGCAGGCTCCCTGAAGGGAACCCGCGTCAGGAGTGGACGATGCGATCGATTCAGATCCCGGCCCCGGCCAGGAAGGCCCTTTTCGGCACCGCTGCCAGCAGCCTGCTGCTCGTGCTGGCAGCAGGGTGTGCCAGCCACGCGCAGCGTGCGGCACCAGCGACGTCCCCCACCCCGCCCGCTCCTGCGGTGGCCGCCAGCGCGGCCGGCGCTGCCCCGCAACAGTCCGCCATCGATGCCGCGGTGGCGCGCGGTGCCGCGGCCAACACCAGCGTCCCGCTGCGCGCGGCCGAAGCCGCCACGGGCAGCGACGCGGGCCCGGCGCTCAACCCGGACGCCCCGCGCCAGTACACGGTGAAGCGCGGCGATACCCTCTGGGGCATCTCCTCTCTCTTCCTGCGCGATCCCTGGCTGTGGCCGGAGATCTGGCAGGTGAATCCTTCCATCGCCAATCCCCACCTCATCTATCCCGGCGATGTGCTGACCCTGACCATCGGCCAAGATGGGCGTCCCCTGATCCGACTGGATCGGGGCGGCGTGACGACATTGCAAGGCGCGACGCGCGTCGAGCCGATCGTCCGCAGCGCGCCGCTGGAAAGCGCGATCCCGACCATCCCGGCCACCGCGCTGGCGGGTCTTGTCGGCAAACCGCTGCTCATCACCCGCGAGCAGTCGCGCACCGCCCCGCACGTGGTCGCGCTGCAGGATCGCCACGTCGCCGTGGGCGCCCCGCACGAGGTGTTCATCACCGGTCTCGCGGGCAAGCCGACTGGCCGCTACACCGTCGTGCGCCTCGGCGAGCCGCTGCGCGACCCGGCCACCGGCAAGTCGCGGGGCTACCTCGGCATCTACACCGGCACGATCCGCGTGGACGAGACCGGCAAGGTCACCCGCGCCACGCTGCTCGATTCGGCGCGCGAAACCAGCGCCGGAGACCTCGTGTTCGCCGAGGAAGGCGCTTCCCTGGCGGACCTCGTCCCGCGTGCACCGCCGGCCGGCGTCAACGGCCAGATCATGGCCGTGGTCGATGGCGTGACAATGATCGGCCAGTACCAGGTGGTTGCCATCAACCGCGGCTCGCGCAACGGCCTGCTGCCCGGCCACGTGCTGGCCATCCAGGGTGCGGGCGAAACGGTGCGCGACAAGAGCTGCGAGCGCCGCGGCCACAACTTCTGCTTCGGCGGTGGCCCGAGCGTGCGCCTGCCGGGCTCGCGCGTCGGCACGCTGCTGGTCTTCAAGACCTATGCCGATGTCAGCTATGGCCTGACGGCCGTCGTGACGGCACCCGTCCGCGTCAGGGACCAGGTCCGCACACCGTAAGACCGGCTGACGGCGTCAATCAGGGGATCTGCACCGGATTCGCGGATTCCGGCGGGCGGTAGCACGCAGCGATCATCCCCCGGCATGTACACCCGAGATGCCAACCCCCAAGACCCGCTGCTCCGCGCCTGGCTGGCCCTTGCGCGCGCACCCGGCCTGCATGCCGACCAGCTCCGCCCGGCCCTCGCCCGCGCGGGCTCGCCAGCCGCCCTCTGGCGCGAACGGCCCGAGCGACTGCGGGCCCTGGGCCTCCCGCCGGGCGCCTGCGCCGTGCTCGCCGAGCCGCCGGAGCAGCAGCTCGATGCGGATTTCGCCTTCCTGCAGGCACGGGGCGGCTGGCTGCTGCCCTGCACGAGCCCCGCCTATCCGGTGCTGCTCGCGCAGACCCAGACGGCGCCCGCCGTCCTGCACGGGCTGGGGGACGCCGCGCTGCTGGACCGCCCCCAGATCGCCGTGGTGGGCAGCCGCCACCCGACACCGGCCGGGCGCGAGATCGCCCGAGAGTTCGCCACCGGACTGGCCCGCGCGGGCCTCGTCATCACCAGCGGCCTGGCCCAGGGCATCGACGCGGCCGCTCACGAAGGGGCGCTGGACGCCGGCTGCGGCACCCTCGCTGTCTGCGGCACGGGCCTGGACCAGGTGTATCCACCACGCCACCGGGACCTGGCTGCCCGCATCGAGCGCGGCGGCACACTCCTGTCGGAGTTTCCCCGCGGCACGCCGCCCCTCAAGGACCACTTCCCCCGCCGCAACCGCATCCTCAGCGGACTGTCCCGCGGCACGCTCGTCGTGGAGGCCGCCCTGCGCAGCGGCTCCCTGATCACCGCCCGTCTGGCGCTCGACCAGGGGCGGGAAGTCTTTGCCGTCCCGGGGTCGATCCGCAGCCCCCTTTCGGCCGGTTGCCATGACCTCCTGCGCAAGGGCGCCTGCCTGGTCACTGCCCCGGCAGACGTTCTGGCGGAAATCGGCCTGCCGATCGAAAATTTAAGCTTTGATTTTCAATCACTTGAAACACGATCTGTCGCGCCGCGGTTGGACAAGCCCCGGGAAATACTGTTAGATGCACTGGGTTTCGAGCCTGCGAGCATCGACGAACTGGTCGACAGGACGGGCCTTTCGGCCGGGTCCATCGCTTCCATGCTGATGACCCTCGAACTGGATCTGCGGGTCGCACCGCAGGCGGGCGGGCTCTACAGCCGCGTCCGCTGAAGGCACAACTGGATCATGAACGGCACCGTCCTCGACATCCTTATCTACGTCTTCGACCGCTACATGCTCGACGAAGCGCCCGAGGTCCCGGAGCGCGAGGCGCTGGCGCGCGACCTCGAAAGCGCCGGCTTCGGCGAAGCGAACGTCGAGCGGGCGCTGGACTGGCTGGCGGACCTCGCGGGCGAACGCAACCGGCCGGCCCTGATGCGGCCGGAAGGCCGCTCGGAAGACGAGGACGGGGCCGACGACGCCCCGCTGCGCATCTACACCACCGACGAAATGTCCCGCCTGAACGCGGACTGCCGCGGCCTGCTGCTCTCGCTGGAGCAGGTCGGCATCCTCTCCCCAGAACAGCGCGAGATCGTCATCGACCGGTTGCTGGCACTCGACGCCGACGACCTCGACATCGAACAGGTGAAGTGGGTCGTGCTCATGGTGCTCTCGAGCCAGCCCGGACAGGAACTGGCCTGCGCGCGCATGGAAGACCTCGTCTTCGATACGCCCGACACGCCGGCCCACTGATTCACCCTCATGGCTGAAAACCTCGTCATCGTCGAATCGCCTGCCAAGGCGAAGACCATCAAGAAGTACCTCGGCAAGGATTTCGAGGTGCTGGCCTCCTACGGCCACGTCCGCGATCTCGTGCCGAAGGAAGGCGCGGTCGATCCGGACCACGATTTCGCGATGCAATACCGCGTCATCGAACGCAACGAAAAGCACGTCGAGGCCATCTCCAAGGCGCTGCGCAAGGCCCAGTGCCTCTACCTCGCGACCGACCCGGACCGCGAGGGGGAAGCCATCTCCTGGCACCTGCATGAGTTGCTGAAGGAACGCGGCGACCTCGACGGCAAGACCGTGCACCGCGTCTGCTTCTACGAGATCACCAAGAACGCGATTCGCGCCGCCGTCGCCGAACCGCGCGACCTGGCGATGGACCTCGTGAACGCACAGCAGGCGCGGCGCGCGCTCGACTACCTCGTCGGCTTCAACCTGTCGCCGCTGCTCTGGAAGAAAGTGCGTCAGGGCCTGTCAGCCGGCCGCGTGCAGAGCCCCGCGCTGCGCATGATCTGCGAGCGCGACGAAGCCATCGAGGCCTTCAAGCCGCAGGAATACTGGACGCTGGATGCCGAAGGCGAACACAGCGCCGTCCGCTTCCCGCTCAAGCTGGTCGAGTACAAGGGCCAGAAGGTCGAGCAGTTCTCGTTCACCAACGAAACCTCAGCCCGCGACGTCGAAGCCACGCTCAACGCCGCGGCGCAGGGCCGGCTCACGGTCATCACCACTGACCGCAAGCAGCACAAGCGCAACCCTTCGCCGCCGTTCACCACCTCCACGCTGCAGCAGGAGGCCGCGCGCAAGCTCAGCTTCTCCGCCCAGCGCACGATGCGCCTCGCGCAGCAGCTCTATGAAGGCGTGGACTTCGGCGAAGGCGCTGTCGGCCTCATCACCTACATGCGCACGGACTCGGTGTCGCTGGCCGCCGAGGCGGTCACCGAGATCCGCGCGACGATCGAGAAGCTCTACGGCAAGGAAGGCCTGGCCGACGAAGTCCGCATCTTCAAGACCAAGTCCAAGAATGCGCAGGAAGCACACGAAGCCGTGCGCCCGACGTCCGCCTCGATCACGCCTGCGCAGCTCGAAGGCAAGATCGACGCCGACCAGCTCCGGCTGTATGCGCTGATCTGGAAACGCGCCGTCGCCTGCCAGATGGCCCAGGCGATCTATGACCGCGTCGCCGTGGACATGCGCGCAGGCGCCGCCGCAACGCCCGAGTCACGCCACCTGTTCCGCGCCAACGGCTCCACCCTCGTGAAGGCGGGCTACATCGCCGTCTACCAGGAGGGCCGTGACGACAGCGCCGAGGACGACAACGACCATGTGTTGCCGGCCATGAAGGAAGGCGATGCGGTGTCGCTGGTGCAGCTCAAGGGCGAGCAGCATTTCACAGAGCCGCCGCCGCGCTTCTCGGAAGCCTCGCTCGTGAAGGCGCTCGAAGAACATGGTATCGGCCGTCCTTCGACTTACGCGTCCATCATCTCGACGCTGAAGGATCGCGAATACGTCGACATGGACCAGCGCCGGTTCATCGCGACCGACATCGGCAAGATCGTCAGCCGCTTCCTGTCGAAGTACTTCACGGAATACGTGGACTACGGCTAC
>CANGMU010000133.1 GCA_947454665.1 Pseudomonadota bacterium
AACTCGCCACCAAGGCAGATCTCAAGCACCTTGAAGAAATGCTGCGTCTTGAAATGACGTCGCTGGCGCAATCCTTGACCATTCGCATGGGCGGCATGATCGCCGCCGCTGTGGCCGTACTCGCCACCCTGATCAAGCTGGCCTGACCGGGCGGCGGGCACCGCTGCCTCACGACACCCGGTAGTTCGGCGCTTCCTTCGTGATCGTCACGTCGTGCACATGGCTCTCGCGCATGCCGGCGCCGGTGATGCGCACGAACTGCGGCCGCGTGCGCATGATCTCGATGGACGCGCTGCCCGTGTAACCCATCGACGCACGCAGGCCACCAGCCAGCTGATGCAGGATCGAGACGAGGCTGCCCTTGTAGGCCACGCGCCCTTCGATGCCCTCCGGCACAAGCTTCTCGAGCTCGGCGGCGGCGTCCTGGAAATAGCGGTCGGCCGAGCCGGTCTTGCCGGACATCGCACCCAGCGAGCCCATGCCGCGATAGGCCTTGTACGAGGCGCCCTGATAGAGCTCGACCTCGCCCGGCGACTCTTCCGTGCCGGCGAACATGCCGCCGATCATCACGGCGTTCGCACCGGCCGCAATGGCCTTCGCGATGTCGCCCGAATAGCGGATGCCACCGTCGGCGATCAGCGGGATGCCCGTGCCTTCAAGGCCGCGGGCCACGTTGGCGACGGCGGAAATCTGCGGCACGCCGACACCGGCGACGATGCGCGTGGTGCAGATCGAGCCCGGGCCGATGCCGACCTTCACGGCGTCCACGCCGGCCGCGGCGAGATCTTTCGCGGCCTCTGCGGTGGCGATGTTGCCGGCGATGACCTGCAGGTCCGGATACTTCGTCTTGATCGCGCGGACCATGTTGATGACGCCGGCCGAATGACCATGAGCCGTGTCGACGACGACGACATCGACGCCGGCTTCACGCAGTGCGGCCACGCGCTCCATCGTATCGGCCGAGGTGCCGACCGCCGCGCCGACGCGCAGGCGACCGTTCTCGTCCTTGTTGGCGCGCGGATAGTCCGTGGCCTTCTGGAAGTCCTTCACCGTGATCATGCCCTTGAGCTCGGAGTCCTCGCCCACCACCAGCACCTTCTCGATGCGGTGCTTGTGCAGGAGGCCCAACACGTCGGCCTTTGGCGCGTTCTCGGGCACGGTGACGAGGCGCTCACGCGGCGTCATCACGGAAGACACCGGCGCATCGAGCTTTTCTTCGAAGCGCAGGTCACGATGGGTGACGATGCCGACGACCTTGCCGCCGAGCACGACCGGCACGCCGGAGATGCCGCGCGCACGGGTGAGGTCGAGCACTTCGCGGATCGTCATCGTGGGCGGCACGGTGATCGGGTCGCGGATGACGCCGGCCTCGTGCTTCTTCACGCGGGCGACCTCGCGGGCCTGGCCCTCGATGGTCATGTTCTTGTGGATGATGCCCATGCCGCCTTCCTGCGCCATGACGGTGGCGAGGCGGGCCTCGGTCACGGTGTCCATGGCGGCGGAGAGGATCGGCAGCCCCAGGCGGATGCTGCGCGTCAGCTGGGTGGAGAGATCGACCTCGCGGGGCAGCACCGAGGAGTGCGCCGGAACCAGGAGGACGTCGTCGAACGTGAGGGCTTCTTCGAGGATTCGCATGCCCTATTTTACGCGCCCCGGGGCGGGGCGGTAAACCGGGTTTCCGGGATTCAGCGGCCCCCCCTCCCCCCGGGCTCAGAACCGCCACGTATACCCGGCCCGCAGGCTGATTTCCGTCGAGGTCGACCGGAAGCGGCCGTCCTTGTCGGTGTCCTGGAAGCCGTGGTTCGCGACGATGAAGTATTTCTGGCCGGCCCTTGGCACCCAGACCAGACGGCTCTGGAAGCCGGCGGTCTCGGACACGTTGTCGTACTGCATCAACGAGATCCAGCTGAGCGCCGACGAGAAGACGACCTCCGCCGAGGCCGCGAGCACGCGCGTGCTGAACGTGCCACCGCGCAGCTCGATGTCATTGAAGTTGTAGGCGGCCTTCAGGCCCAGGAAGCGCGAGGGCCGCCAGGTCAGGTCACCGCCGAGCGAGAGGCGCGTGCCGTCATAGAAATCGCCGTTGCGGTAGGACAGGTGACCGCTCCAGGTACGCTGCGAGCCGGTTTCCAGGTCGAAGCCGTATTCGCTGAAGGCGTACTGCCCGACGGGCACCACCACGCGGCGATGCACGTCCTGGTAGATGGTGAAGGGCGTGGTCAGTTGCTCTTCGCTGCGCAGGGCCACGACGCGCAGGATGTCGCGGCCGCGGGTTTCCAGTTCGAGCGGGCGCAGCGCCACGACCTGTGTCTGCAAGCGGCCGTCCAGGCCTTCGATGCGCTCGGCATCAAGTCCCGTGTACCAGGACTGCACGAGGTCCGCGTGAATGATGCGCGTGTAGCCGACATCGATCGTGCTGTCGCGCACGCCGCGCCGGCTCACGAAGCCCATCGCCGGCTTGAACTGTGCGCCGATTTCCTTGGTGCCAAAGCCACCCCGCAGGCCTTCCGCGTTAGGCATGCGAATCCCGAAACCCCAGGCCGATGAACTGCCCACGGCCGTGCCGGGCGTCTGGGAATCCTGGAACCAGCCCTCCGCCTCGAGGCTGCGCCCGCCGGCCAACTGCGTGTTGAGGAACAGGAAATCCACGCCGTAGAGCGAGGCCGAGCCGGCCGTGGCGGGATCACCCGATGTCGCGATGAAGCCGACACTGGATTGGCCCAGCACATCGGCCGAAACACGCAGCACACCCAAGTCCGCGGCATCAACGCCCGCACCCGTTGCCGGACGGTATTCACCCTGCCGCACGGCCAGCGCGCCGACCCGGAACCGATCGATGCGCCCGCTGAGCTTTCCACCCAGTGTGAGGTCCACGGGCGTACCGGCCGAGGAGAGCCCCAGGCGACGCGAGAAGAACGGCCGGCCGCTCTCCTGACTCGCGCGCGTCGTGGACCGGTTGTTGGCCATCACACTGCCGCTGCCGATGCGCCCGAACTCGAACACATCGGAGTCGTTGAGGAAGAAGTCGCGCTTCTCGGGGAAAAACAGCCCGAAGCGCGTCAGGTTGACCTGGCGATCATCGAGCTCGGTCGCGGAAAAGTCCGTGTTCAACGTCAGCGACGCATTGAGCGACGGCGTCAGGCGGTAATAGGCTTCCAGCGAAGGCTCGACCACCGTGGCATGCGAGCCTGCGCCGTAATTGCGCAAGTGGCGCAGGCCGACCGAGGGCACGACATCGAGCCCGATGCCCTGGTCCACGTCCTTGATGCCGCGGATCTCGCCGAGGACAGCCGGGCCCCAAGTGCGGTTGCGCGACACCCAGAGGTCTTCCTCGCCCTTGCGGCGGATCGCGCGCGAGACATTGAAACCCCAAGCGTCCATGGAAGGATCGAAGGGCAGCGTCTTGAAGGGGATCGCGATCTCCAGGCTCCAGCCGTACTCCGTGCGCTGCGCCTTGGCATCCCAGATCACCGTCCAGTCCGCCGTGAAGGACGTCGGCCCGGTGTACAGCATGTCGTTGCGCACGCTGTTGAGGTTGACCTCGAAGCGATACCCGGTGCGCGAGGAATCGAAGGGATCGAGAATGATGGCGATGCGGTCGTCCTCGGCGAGGCGAGAACCCTGGCGCATGATGTTCGCGGCGATCGCGTCCTGTCCGCCGGCATCCCAGAAGCGCGCCGCCACGTACAGCGCATCGGCGTCGTAGGCCACGAGGATCTCGCTCTTCTCGGTGCCGGGCTCGCCCACATGGGGCCGGATCTGCCGCAGGTCATCGATCTTCGCGGCCTTGTCCCAGACTGCTTCGTCGACACGACCATCGATCACCGGTTTGCGCTCGAGGCGCGGGATCGTCAACGACTTGCGCGCACCCTGGACGTCCGTCCGCTCGGCTGCACCTGCGCAAAGCGGCGCAAAGAGCGCCGACAACGCTGCGACTGCAGCGCCTGTTTCCTTCAATCCCACGTCGACCCCCGGTTATGCACGACACCCTCTGGCGGGGTGTACTACCATCGCGGGCGTGACTATCCAACGCCCCGCGCGCGACGTCTACAGCGTCGGACGATTGAACCGCGAAGTGCGGATTCTGCTCGAGTCCGGCCTGCCGGCGATCTGGGTCGAGGGCGAGATCTCCAACTTCAGCGCGCCGGCCTCCGGCCACTGGTATTTCACGCTGAAGGACCGCGACGCGCAGATCCGCTGCGCCATGTTCCGCACGCGCAACCTCGGCATCGGCTTCCGCCCGAAGGAAGGCCAGCTGCTGCAGGCCCGCGGGCGCGTCGGCCTGTACGAACCCCGCGGCGATTACCAGCTCATCGTCGAGCAGCTCGAAGACGCCGGCGAAGGCGCGCTCAAGCGTGAATTCGAACGCCTGAAGGCACGGCTCGCGGCCGAAGGCCTGTTTGACGAATCCCTCAAGCGAGCACTGCCGGCGATCCCGAAGCGCATCGCCGTCGTCACCTCCGCGACCGGCGCCGCGCTGCGCGACGTGCTGCATATCCTCGCGCGACGCTTTCCGCCTGCGGCGGTGCTGATCCACCCGGTGCCCGTGCAGGGCGCTGCGGCCGCGCCGGCGATCATCGCCGCACTCGACGAGGTGTCGGCGTGCGCGGACTGCGATGTCGTGATCCTTGCCCGCGGCGGCGGCTCGCTCGAAGATCTCTGGTGCTTCAACGACGAGGGCGTTGCCCGCGCGATCCGGCGCTGCACGCTGCCCGTCGTCACCGGCATCGGCCACGAGACGGACTTCACCATCGCCGACTTCGTCGCGGACCAGCGGGCGCCCACGCCCTCCGGCGCGGCGCAGCTCGTCGTGCCGGACCGGCTCGCCCTGCAGGAACAGATCGCCACGCGACGTGAACGCCTGCGGCTGGCCATGGATCGCCAGCTGCGCCACCTGCAGCAACGTCACGGCGCGCTGGCACACCGCCTGCAGCAGACCCATCCGGGCAGCCGGCTGGCCCAGCAGGCGCAGCGGCTCGATGAACTGGAACAGCGTCTCGCGCTGGCCACGCGCCGCGAACTGACGCTGCGGCGGCAACGACTGGACGGGCTCGGCGCCCGCCTGTCGCGCGTCCATCCCGGCATCACCGTATCGCGGCACAGGGAGCGCCTGGAGCGAGTCCGGCTGCGCCTGCGCGCCGCGATCGACCAGCGAATCAGCTCCGCTTCGCAGCAGCTTGCGCTGGCCGCGCGCGGCCTGTCCGCGGTGAGCCCGCTGGCAGTGCTGGACAGGGGGTATGCGATCGCCACGACGGCGGACGGCGACGCGGTGCGCGACGTCACCCGACTCCACGTCGGCCAGGCGCTGTCACTGCGACTTTCGCGGGGCACTGCGCAGGTCGAGGTCCGCGGCATTCCGGATCCCGATAAAAAAGGGGCGTGAGCCGCCAGGCACACGCCCCCAATGGGTCTCAGCCCGTCGCGATCAGCGGAAGTTGCGCTTGAAGGTCAGCGACACCTCGCGCGGACGACCCGGCGATCCCACGCGGTTGTCGGTGACGGATCCGTCTACCGTGCTGCGCGCCGCCGCGAGGGTGTACCAGTAGAACTTGTCGAGCAGGTTTTCCGCCTGCAACGACAGATCCCACTTCTCGCTTTCCGGCGAATAGCTGATGCGGGCATTGAGAAGACCGAAGCCCGGCACCTTGTTGTCGCTGCCGGACAGCTGCGGCAGGTAGGCCACGCCGTTGCTCCGATAACCCTGGTAGAACCAGTCCACACGCGGCGTCACGCTGCCACCCAGCAGGAACAGCTTGTACTGCACGCCCAGGCTGCCCGAAATCGGTGCCTGCACCTTGAAGCTCGGATCCACGTACACGTTGTTCGGCTTGCCGTTCACCGTCTGCGGCGCGCCAGACTTGAAATCGAAGTAAGCCAGCGTGGCGTTGATATTAAGGTTGTCGATCGGCGTCGCCGTGATTTCCAGTTCCGCGCCGCGATCCTTGCCCGGTGCGGTGGCATAAGCGAACCAGGGCGAACCCGTCTTCGATGCCGAGTTGCCCACTTCCGTTCCCGCAGGGCAGGTGCTGCCCGTGAGACCGCGGAAGACCGGACCCGCATCGGGATTTGACGGGAAGTTGCACTGCGTGCCCGCCGACACCACGACACGAGGATCGTAATCATCCTGGAACAACGCCGCGTTGACGCGCAGCCTGCGGTTCAGCAGGTCCATCTTGACGCCGACTTCGTAAGCCGTGAGTTTCTCAGCCGGCACCTTCTCTTTCTGCTGGCCCGGCGTGAATGGACGCGGCTGCGAGCCGTCAGACCGGAAACCCGTTGCGGCAGAGGCGTAGACCATCACTTCCGGGCTGAACCGGTAGTCGCCGCTGAGCTTCCAGTCCGTGTGGTTCGAGCCGTAGTTCAGCGGCGTCGAGACCAGCAGGTAGGGGCTGTGGTCGAAGGCATAGGCCTTCTTCTCGTCCGTGTACCGGACGCCGGCGTTCAGCGACAGGGCATCGCTCACGTGGTAGACACCGTGCACGAAGGCCGAGTTGCTCTCGGTCGAGAAGTGGTCGTTCTCGTTGAAGTTGGGAAGGATTGCGGCAAAGGCCGGCAGCGTCACGTAACCGCCGAGACGGGACTTCGCGTCATAGCGATAGGCACCCGTGGTCCACTCGA
>CANGMU010000134.1 GCA_947454665.1 Pseudomonadota bacterium
ATCACAGGACCTCGCGCGGGTCGGTGACACGGCCACGCACGGCGCTTGCCGCGGCGGTCGCAGGGCTCGCGAGCAGCGTGCGGGCGCCCGCGCCCTGACGACCTTCGAAATTGCGGTTGCTGGTGCTGACCGAATACTTGCCGGCATCGACGAGATCGCCGTTCATGCCGAGGCACATCGAGCAACCGGACTCCCGCCATTCTGCGCCGGCGTCCTTGAAGATCCTGTCCAGGCCTTCGGCTTCCGCCTGCTTCTTGATCAGCTGCGAGCCCGGCACAACGAGCATCTGCACGCCCGGCGCGACCTTGTGACCCTTCAGCACGGCCGCAGCGGCGCGCAGGTCCGTCAGTCGGGAGTTGGTGCAGCTGCCAACGAACACGACATGGATCGGCTGGCCCGCGATGGCCTGGCCCTGCGTCAGGCCCATATAGGCCAGCGACTTCTCATAGACCGCGTCATTGGCGCGCGTGGGCACGGTGCCGCTGATTGGAACGACCATGCCCGGGTGCGTGCCGTAGGTGATCATCGGCTCGACCGTCGCAGCATCGAGATCGACTTCAGCGTCGAACTTCGCGCCTTCATCACCCACCAGCGAACGCCAATCGGCGACGGCGGCATCCCACGCGGCGCCCTGCGGCACCCGAGGGCGACCCTTCAGGTATTCGAAGGTCACGTCGTCCGGCGCGACCATGCCCGCGCGGGCACCGGCCTCGATCGACATGTTGCAGATCGTCATGCGCTCGTCCATCGACAGCGCGCGGATCGCTTCGCCGCGGTATTCGAGCACATAGCCCGTGCCGCCCGAGACACCGATCTTGCCGATGATGGCGAGCACGAGATCCTTGGCGGTCACGCCGGGACGCAGGCGCCCCGACACGTTGATGGCCATCGTCTTCGGCTTGCGCTGCAGGAGGCACTGCGTCGCGAAGACGTGGCCCACTTCCGTCGTGCCGATACCGAAGGCGAGGGCACCGAAGGCGCCATGCGTGCTCGTGTGGCTGTCACCACAGACGATCGTCTTGCCCGGCTGCGTCGCACCCTGTTCGGGGCCGATGACATGCACGATGCCGCGCTGGTCACTGCGCAGACCATGCAGTTCGACGCCGAATTCGGCACAGTTCTTTTCCAGCGCGCTGATCTGCTTCGCAGCGGACTCGATGGTGATCGGTGCATTGCCAAAGACCTGTTCGGTGCGAGTCGGCGTGGAGTGGTCCATCGTCGCCAGCGTGAGGTCGGTACGGCGGAGCTTCAACCCGCGCTCGCGCAGCTCACTGAAGGCCTGCGGCGTCGTGACCTCGTGGATCAGGTGCAGGTCGATGAAGAGCACGGCCGGCGTATCCGCCGACTCAGGGACGACTTCGTGCCGCTCCCAGACTTTCTGGAAGAGGGTTTTCGCTTCGGCCATGGAAACTCCTTACTCGCCGACCGGCTGCAGCCAGCCGTGCGGATCCGGCGTCTTGCCGGTGAACAGGCCGAAGAAGGCTTCCTGGATCGCCTTGGTGATCGGTCCACGCTTGCCGGTACCGACTTCCAGGCGATCAACCGAACGTACCGGCGTGACTTCAGCGGCCGTGCCGGTCATGAAGATCTCGTCAGCGATGTAGAGCATCTCGCGCGGGATCGAGGTCTCGCGAACTTCGTAGCCCAGGTTGCGGGCCAGGCGCATCACCGTGTCACGGGTGATGCCGTTGAGCACCGAGTGCGCGAGGCCCGGCGTGAACAGCACGCCATCGCGGATCACGAACAGGTTCTCGCCGGCGCCTTCCGACACCGTGCCATCCGGCGAAAGGCCGATGCCTTCGGCAAAGCCCAGCCGCTTGGCTTCGTAGCTGATCAGCTGGCTGGAGAGATAGTTGCCGCCGGCCTTGGCTAGGGCGGGCAGGGTATTCGGCGCCACGCGCTGCCAGGACGAGACACAGACATCGACGCCGGCCTCTTCACTGTCCGCACCGAGATACTTGCCCCATTCCCAGGCGGCAACGGCCGTCTCGACCGGCGGGTCGATCTTCGGCGCGACGCCGATCTCGCCGTAACCGCGGAATACCACCGGACGCAGGTAGGCGCCGTTGGTCAGGCCGTTCTCGCGGACCACCTGGCGGCAGGCGTCGTTGATCTGGTCCTGCGTGTACGGGATCGCGATCCGATAGATCTTCGCGGACTCGAACAGACGACGGGTGTGCTCGGCCAGGCGGAAGATGATGACGCCCTTCGGCGTCGGATAGGCGCGCACGCCCTCGAAAACCGACGAGCCGTAGTGCAGCGCGTGCGACAGCACGTGCGTCGTGGCGCTCTCCCAGGGGACGAGCTTGCCGTTGAACCAGATGAACTTCGTGGCCGGAATGGGCATGGAGACTTCCTTCAGGAGACCCGCTGCGCGTTGCGCTGAGCGAGTTCGATGCGATTGATGACCTCGAGCAGCGCGTTGACGCTGGCCTCGACGATGTTCGTGCTGACGGAGGCACCGCGATAACTGCGGCCACCGAATTCGGCGTAAACAACCGTTTCGCCCTGCGCGTCTTCACCGATCGTGAGCGCGCGGACTTCGAACTTGCGGACCTGCAGCGAGATGCCCGTCGCGGCTTCGACGGCCTTGTAGGCCGCATCGACCGGGCCATCCCCGGCGCCGCGCATCATGACTTCGCGGCCGTCCGAATGCTTCAGCGTGATGGCCGCGGTGGAGTCCGCACCGGTCGCCAGCGTGCCCTCGAAGGCCTGCAGCGTCCACGGGCCGGATTCGTGGCCTTCGGCGTTGAGCACGAGCGCCTCGATGTCGCCATCGAAGAGCTCCTTCTTGCGGTCGGCGAGGGCCTTGAAGCCTTCGAACACGCGGTTGAGTTCCGCGTCGTCGAGCTCGAAGCCGAGGCTCTTCACGCGATCGCGGAAGGCATGGCGGCCGCTGTGCTTGCCCAGCACCAGCGTCGTGCGCGACAGGCCGACATCCTCGGGACGCATGATCTCGTAGGTCTGCGCGTTCTTGAGCATGCCGTGCTGGTGGATGCCGGATTCATGCGCGAAAGCGTTCTCGCCCACGATCGCCTTGTTGCGCGGCACGGCCACGCCCGTGATGCTGGAGACGAGCCGGGAAGTGGGATACAGGCGCGTGGTGTTGACGTTGGTGCGGACGCCAAAGTGCGCTTCGCGCGTCTTGAGCGCCATCACGACTTCCTCGAGCGCGCAGTTGCCCGCGCGTTCGCCGATGCCGTTGATCGTGCACTCGACCTGGCGCGCACCGTTCAGCACGGCGCTCAGGCTGTTGGCGACCGCCAACCCAAGGTCGTCATGGCAATGCACGGAGAGCCGCGCCTTCTCGATGCCGCGCACGTGCTTGCGCAGGTAACGGAAGACCTCGGCGAATTCGTCCGGGACCGTGTAACCGACGGTGTCCGGGATATTGATGGTCGTGGCGCCCGCCTCGATGACCTTCTCGACTACTTCCGCGAGGAAGTCGAGCTCGGTGCGCGAAGCATCTTCGGGCGAGAATTCCACGTCGGCGCAGTGTTCGCGTGCCCACTGCACGCCCTGCACCGCACGGCGAACGATCTCTTCGCGGGCCATGCCGAGCTTGAACTCGCGATGGATCGCGCTCGTCGCGAGGAACACATGCAACCGGCCATGGCTGGCCGGTGCAATGGCACGCGCTGCGGTGTCGATGTCCTCGCGGGCGCAGCGGGCGAGGGCGGCGATGACCGGCCCTTGTACCTCGCGTGCGACCGCATTCACGGCATCGAAATCGCCGCGCGATGCGGCGGGGAAACCGGCTTCGATGACGTCCACGCCCAACTCCGCCAGCGCCTTCGCGACCCGCAGTTTTTCAGGCTGCGTCATGCTGCAGCCCGGCGACTGCTCGCCGTCGCGGAGGGTGGTGTCGAAGATCAGTACGCGGTCGTCGCTCGTCATGTTCCGGTTTCCCGCCCTGGCATCAGATCAACGCTCGTCCTTGAGCCACGGCATGCGCGAACGCAGCGTGACGCCAACCTTCTCGATCTTGTGGTTCAGATCGGCCTTCATCAGGCGGTTGTAGTTCTTGCGGCCCGTCTTGTTCTCCTCGATCCACTCGCGGGCGAACTTGCCCGTCTGGATTTCCTTGAGGATCTTGGCCATTTCCTTCTTCGTGCGCGCATTGACGATGCGCGGACCACGGGTCAGGTCGCCGAACTTGCAGGTCTCGCTGACGAACTTGTGCAGCTTGGCGAGACCGCCTTCGTGCAGCAGGTCGACGATGAGCTTCAGTTCATGGAGCACTTCGTAATAGGCGACTTCCGGCTGGTAGCCGGCTTCGACCAGCGTCTCGAAGCCCGCGAGGACCAGCGACGTGGTGCCACCGCAAAGCACAGCCTGTTCGCCGAACAGATCCGTCTCGGTCTCTTCGCCGAAGGTCGTTTCGAGCACGCCACCGCGCGTGCCGCCGATGCCGTGGGCATAGGCGAGGGCGCGGGCGAAGGCTTCACCCGAGGCATCCTGGTGGACGGCGATCAGCGCCGGCACGCCACGACCCTGCTGGAACTGGCGACGCACGAGTCCGCCCGGTCCCTTCGGGGCGATCAGCACAACGTCGAGGTCCGCGCGCGGCTTGATCTGCTTGAAGTGGATATTGAAACCGTGCGCGAACAGCAGGACGGCGCCCTGCTCGATGTTCGACTCAACGGCCTCGTAAAGCTCCTTCTGCGGGATGTCCGGCACGAGCATCGCGAGCAGCTTGGCACCGACGACGGCGTCCTTCGGCTCGGCGACGGCCAGGCCGTCCTTCTTGGCCTGCTTCCAGCTCGGGCCGTTCTTGCGCACGCCGACAACGACGTCATAGCCGCTGTCCTTCAGGTTGAGAGCGTGGGCGCGCCCCTGGCTGCCATAACCGAGGATCGCGATCTTCGCCTTGCGAAGAGCCTTCTTGCTGACATCTTTCGGTCCGTATAAACGCATCACGTCTCTCCAGTTCGCCAAACGAAAAAACCCCGCGACAGCTGCGACCTGCAACCGATGCGGGGTTTGAGGATTCTTGTGTTGGATCTCAATGCGCCCGCACCAGCCGCCGCACCATGCTTGGACATGGTCTCTTGAGGAGCGCTAAGTGTCTGTAAGACCCGAAATGTCATCATATCCGTCAAGCACTTGTCAACGCGCAAGGCCCTGACGGATCCCTTAAACTCACTCCCTTGAACACCCAACTTCCTGCCTCCCTCGCGCCTGCCGGCAGCCCTGCGCGCCCGCTCGCATTGATCCACCCGACCGGCTTCGAGCCCTGGCTCGGCAGGCAGCCGGTGGCAGCCGCAGCCTGGTTGCGCGCCCAGGGCTTCAAGCCCGAAAGGCAGGCCCTGCAGACCTGGCCGGATGAGCAAGGTGGCTGCGGCGGCGCGGTCGTGGGCCTCGGTCAGGGCGTGGCCGATCATTGGCTGGCCGCATCACTCGCGGCTCGCCTGCCCGCCGGCAGCTTCGCACTGGCCGAAGCCCTCCCGCCGACACAGGCCACGCAGTTCGTGCTGGGATGGCTGCTGGGCAGCTACCGCTTTGATCGCTACCGCAAGCCCTCGGACCGCAGCGCACCGCAACTGGTGCTGCCCGAGGGGGCGGATCTCGCCTATGCCGGCGCAGCAGCCGCAGCCGTGGGCCTGGCCCGCGACCTGATCAACACGCCTGCGAACGACCTGGGCCCCGCAGAGCTCGAAATCAAGGCGCGGGAACTGGCCACGCGCTGTGGCGGCGTGCTGGAAGTCACGCTGGGTGAGGCCTTGACTCAGGGCTTCCCCCTGATCGAAGCGGTCGGCCGCGGCAGCCCTCGCGCACCGCGCCTGCTGGACCTGCGCTTCCCGCGACCCGGTGCGCCGCGCGTCACCTTGGTGGGCAAGGGCGTCTGCTTCGATTCCGGTGGTCTGGATATCAAGCCGGCCAGCGGCATGCTGCTCATGAAGAAAGACATGGGCGGGGCAGCCTGCGCACTGGGTCTGGCCCAGCTGCTGCGCGACCTGGATGCCCCGATCGACCTGCGCGTACTGGTGCCGGCGGTCGAAAACAGTGTCGATGGCTTGTCGTTCCGCCCGGGCGACGTGCTGCGCTCGCGCAAGGGACTGACCGTGGAGATCGGCAACACCGATGCGGAAGGGCGCCTCGTATTGGCGGATGCGCTGGCGCTGGCCAGCGAGGAATCGCCGGACCTGCTGGTGGATCTGGCGACGCTCACGGGCGCGGCCCGCGTCGCGCTGGGCCCCGATTTGCCGCCCGTGTTTTCGGGAGACACCAGCTTGGCGGCCGCGCTGGTGCAGCAAGGCGAGGCCGTGGGCGATCCGCTGTGGCCGATGCCACTGTGGGCGCCCTATGACGACGACCTGTCCAGCCGCATCGCCGACGTGAACAACGCCGGCAGCAGTGGCTTGGGCGGGGCGATCACCGCTGCGCTGTTTCTGAAACGCTTCGTTGCCAACCCGGAGCGCTGGATCCACATCGACCTTTATGGCTGGAACCCGAAGGATCGCCCGGGCCGGCCGCAGGGTGCCGAAGCACACGCCTTGCGCGCCGTGCATGCCCTGATCCGCCAGCGTTACGGATGAGCGGAGCGCCGACCAGTCGGCTCGTCGAAGCCCTGTACCGCC
>CANGMU010000135.1 GCA_947454665.1 Pseudomonadota bacterium
GGGGTGATCGACGTGCAGTTGCCGGTCAGTGGCAGCCTCGACGACCCGCAATTCCGCGTCGCTCCGCTGGTCTGGCGGATGCTGGGCAACCTGGTGATCAAGGTGGCCACGTCGCCCTTCACCTTGCTTGGCAACCTGTTCGGTGGCGGGGACGAGGTCAACCAGGTGGTCTTCGTGCCTGGCACGGTGGAGCTGGATGAGCCGAGCCGCCAGCGTCTCGAATCCTTGCGCAAGGCGATGGTGGAGCGACCGGGCCTGCGGCTCGACGTGCCTGCGGCCTGGTCGGCGGAAGTCGACCGCCCGGCCCTGCTTCAGCGCCAGCTCGCGGCACAGCTGGCCGAGGTCGCACCGACCGCAGGACCGGACCGGTACCAGCAACTCGTCGCGGCATGGCGCGAAGAAGCCGGCGCGCAACCCCTGCCCGCCACCACGGCGGAGGGCATCGAGAAGGCCTTGCTGGAACGCTATGCAGTGGGCGAAGAGGAACTGGAAGACCTGGGCCGCCGCCGTGCGCTGGCCATCCAGGACCTGCTCTTCGCAACGCGGGAATTGGATCCAGTGCGCGTCTTCGTCGTGGACGGCAAGCCGGCCGCGGCTGACGCGCAGCAACTGCGCGTCGACCTGCAACTCAAGTAGGTTCCGTCAGATCAGTGTTGATGGCCTGCGTGGCCCGCCTGCGGGTCCGCGACTGGGGCTGCGTCGACCAGCGGTCGCACCTCCAGCTGCACCGTCACCGGCGCCTCCTGTTCGAACACCAGCGTCAGCGGCACCCGCTGACCGGCTTGCAACGCGGCGCCCAGGCCTTCAAGCATGAGGTGCCTGCCAGTCGGACCGAAACGCAGGACTTCGCCTGGCGCCAGTTCCAGCTTGCCAATGGGCCACATGCGGGAAACGCCATTGGCGTCGATGCTCGACTGATGCAGCGAGATCACCTGCGCGACCGGCGAGCTGATCTTCAGGAGTTCGCGCTTCACCTTGCTCGTATTCTTGAGCGTGAGATAACCCACTGCGACCTTCGTGCCGGGCGGCGTCGCGCGGGTCCAGCCTTCGCTCGTCTCGATGGCCGCGTGGGCAAGGCCACCCAGCAGCACCGGAACCAGCAGCACGGCTGCCCACGTTTTGCGCTTCAACATCACGCTCTCCAAGGATCGTCAGGGTTGGTCAGATCCGCATAATGCCGCTGCGCCACATCCGGATGCGAGCGAAGACGCCCGTTCAGCGTGTGCGGGCCCACCACGCGGTACAGCGGATTGGCAGGATCCTGAGCCAGCCCACGCGCCTCGGCCGCGCGCAGGTCCAGGACAGGCAATGACAGGGTCGTTGGCCTAGCGTAACGTGCGCGCCCCATGATCCGCTTCGATGACGTCAGCATCCGCCGTGGCCCGCGCGTGCTCTTTGCCGGCGCGAGCTTCAGCCTGTTCCGCGGCGAGAAGGTGGGCATCACCGGCGAGAACGGCAGCGGCAAATCCAGCCTCATGTCGCTCGTTCGCGGGGAGCTCACGCCGGACGCCGGTCAGTTCGAGATGCCCGGCAACCTCGAGATCGCCCATGTCTCGCAGGAGATCGAGGCCACCGACCAGCCCGCGCTGGACTTCGTGCTGGATGGCGATGCCGCACTGCGCGCGATCGAACGCCGCATTGCCGAAATGGAAGCCGGCGAACACGACGGCACGAAACTCGCAAACCTGCATGCGCAGTACGCGGGCGCCGGAGGCTACGACGCCCGCAGCCGTGCCGGGCAGTTGATGCACGGCCTGGGCTTCGCGCCTGCCGACGAAGCAAGACCCGTGCGGGATTTCTCGGGCGGATGGCGGGTGCGACTGAACGTCGCGAAGGCGCTGATGTGCCGCTCCGACCTGTTGCTGCTCGACGAGCCGACGAACCACCTCGACCTCGACGCGATCCTCTGGCTCGAACAGTGGCTGCGCGACTACCCGGGCACGCTGCTGCTGATCGCGCACGACCGCGAGTTCCTCGACCGCGTCGTGAACCGCATCGTGAACCTGGAGCAGGGCAAGGCCACACTGTATCGCGGCAACTATTCAGACTTCGAGACGCAGCGCTCGGCGCAGCTGGCCGAACAATCCGCGCTGTTCACGAAGCAGCAGCGCGAGATCCGCCACATGGAAGCCTTCGTCGAACGCTTTCGCGCGCAGGCCACGAAAGCCCGCCAGGCGCAGAGCCGCCTGAAGGCGCTGGAGCGCATGACGCGCATCGCGCCGGCGCACGTGGATTCGCCCTTCGAATTCAGCTTCGCGGAACCCGAGAAACTGCCGCGCCCGCTGCTTGCGATCGAAGAACAAAGCGTCGGCTATGGCGACACGCCGCTGCTCACGAAGCTGGGCCTGACGATCTATCCGGGCGACCGCATCGCGCTGCTGGGCCGCAATGGCGCCGGCAAGTCCACACTCATGAAGCTGCTGGCTGGCGATCTGAATGCGATGTCCGGCACACGCACGGACGCGAAGGACCTCAAGCTGGGCTACTTCGCGCAGCACCAGCTGGAGCAGCTGGACCCGCGGGATTCGGCGCTCCTGAACCTGCGGCGCGTGGACACGGCCATCGGTCGCGGTGCACTGGAACAGGAACAACGCGATTACCTCGCCGGCTTCGGCTTCCGTGGTGACCGCGTATTCGAGCCTGTTGGCCCTTTCTCCGGTGGCGAGAAGGCACGCCTGGCACTCGCGCTGGTCGCCTATCGCAGGCCCAACCTGCTGCTGCTCGACGAGCCCACCAACCACCTCGACCTGGAGATGCGCCAGGCGCTGGCCATGGCGCTGCAGGAATACACTGGCGCCGTCGTGCTGGTCTCGCACGATCGCCACCTGTTGCGCACGGTAAGCGACCGCTTCCTGCTCGTGCATGCGGGACGTGCCGTGTCCTTCGACGGCGACCTCGACGATTACGCGAAATGGCTCGCGGAGACGGACAGCGCGCCTGCCTCGCCGACACCGAAATCAAGCACCGCTGAGACGGCTGATGACCGCAAGGCGCGCAAGCGCGAGGAAGCCGAGCGCCGCGCACGCCTCGCACCGCTGCGTGCAGCGATCGAGAAGGCGGAAAATGCCATGACGAAACTCGGTGCCGAGGCCGCGAAGATCGATGAGCAGTTGGCCGACGCGGGGCTTTACGAAGAAGCCCGCAAGGCCGAACTGCTGGATCTGACGAACCGCCGCGCTGCACTCACCCGCGACATCGGCAAGGCCGAGTCCGACTGGCTGGAAGCCAGCGAAGCGCTGGAAGGCGCCGGCGACTGACGGACGGCGTAGGATCAGTGGCACCCCATCCAGAGTGAATGCCATGTCCAACCGTCTCGTTGATGCGGCCGAAGCCTCCAGAATGCCGCGCCTGCCTGCGCCGGGCCTGGAACACGCCTTCCGCGTCGAGGCGGCCGTAGCCGGCCCGATCGAGATGGGGCTGGTTGATGGCGGCAAGCGCCGCATCATCCCCATCCTCGGCGGCCTCGTGACCGGCCCGCAGATCAAGGGCGAAGTGCTGGCCGGCGGTGCCGACTGGCAGGTCGTGCGCGAAAGCGGCGCGACGATGGTGCTGGCCCGCTACACGATCAAGACCAGCGACGGCTGTCACATCTCCGTCGTGAACACCGGCGTGCGCAAGGGGCCGGCCGAGGTGCTCAAGCGCGTCGCTGCGGGCGAAAAGGTCGATCCTTCGACGTATTACTTCCGCTCCACGCCGACCTTCGAAGTGGCCGACGGCCATTACGCCTGGCTGCGCGAGAACGTCTTCGTCTGCACCGGTGCACGCGAGGCGACGCGGGTCATTCTGGACTGCTACATGGTCCGTTGACGGTGCCAACAGCCGTCGACCCGGTCTGCGGCATGACGGTGGACGTGGCCTCCACGCCCCATCATGCCGCGCACGGCGGCCAGCACTGGCACTTCTGCTCGGCCAGCTGTGTTCGCAAGTTCACGGCCGAACCTGCGCGCTATGACGGCAGCCGCGCGGCGCCCTCCGCAGCCCATGAGGCTGCGCGGGAGGGCGCGGTCTGGACCTGCCCCATGCACCCGGAGATCCACAGCCCGGGACCCGATGCCTGTCCACTGTGCGGCATGGCGCTGGAACCCCTTGATGCGGGCCCCGACGATGCGCCCAACCCGGAACTGGTGGATTTCACGCGACGGTTCATCGTCGCCTGCATCCTGACGCTGCCCGTGCTCGCGCTGACGATGGGCGCGGACCTTGTCGACCTGCACGTACTGGATGCACAGCGCTCGGCCTGGGTGCAGTTCGCCCTGGCTACCCCGGTGGTGCTCTGGTGTGGCCGGCCCTTCCTCGTGCGCGGCGCGGCATCGTTCCGGTCCGGCGCGCTCAACATGTTTTCGCTGGTCTCAATCGGCGTCAGCGCGGCCTACCTGTTCTCGCTGGTGGCGACGATCGCACCACAGTGGTTTCCGGCGGTACTGCGCGACATGCACGGTGGCGCACCCGTCTATTACGAAGCCGCAGCGGTCGTGGTGGCCCTGGTGCTGCTGGGGCAGATCCTGGAACTTCGCGCCCGTGCTGCGACGGGCCGCGCCATTCACGCGCTGCTGGATCTCGCGCCGCCCACGGCAAGGCGCATCGATCCCGATGGCAACGAAATCGACGTGCCCCTTGCGGACGTGAAGCAGGGCGAGCGCTTGCGCGTGCGTCCCGGTGAACGCCTGCCGGTGGATGGGCGCGTGGTCGAAGGCGCAAGCCATGTCGATGAATCCATGCTGACCGGCGAACCCCTGCCACAGACACGCAAATCAGGCGATCACGTGACGGGTGGAACGGTGAACGGTTCGGGAACGCTCGTCATCGCAGCGGAAGCTGTCGGTGCCGAGGCCACGCTCGCGCGCATCATCCAGCGCGTCACTGAAGCCCAGCGCAGCCGCGCTCCCATCCAGGACCTGGCGGACCGGGTATCGAGCTGGTTCGTACCGGCTGTCGTTGCCATCGCGGCGCTCGCTTTCGTCGCCTGGTGGCTATGGGGTGGTCCGCAGGCCCTGGGGCTTGCCCTGCTGAACGCGATGGCCGTGCTGGTCATCGCCTGCCCCTGTGCGCTGGGGCTTGCCGTGCCCATGTCGATCCGCGTCGGCACCGGACGCGCGGCGCGCGCCGGCGTGCTGTTCCGCGACGCCTCCGCACTGCAGGCCCTGGCGCAGGTCGATACGCTGATCGTCGACAAGACCGGCACGCTGACGATCGGAAAGCCGACGCTGGAGCGGATCGAGGCCCTGCCCGGTTTCGATGAGCTGACGCTGCTCGCGTGGAGTGCTGCGCTTGAGCGGGGCTCCGAGCATCCCCTGGCCTCAGCCCTCATCACGGCAGCGCGTGAACGCAAGGCGCCGCGCGCCCTCGCGCGCGACTTCGAGGCCATCGCTGGCCAGGGTGTGCGCGGCGATGTCGGCGGTCATGCGATCCTGCTCGGCAATCGCGCGCTGCTGGACGCGCAGGGCGTACCCACCGAGACGCTCGACTCCCGCGCTGAAGTGCATCGCGAGCAGGGCAGCATCGCCTTGTACATCGCCGTTGAGTGCCAGCCTGCAGGCGTCCTGGTGATCCACGACCCCTTGCGCAAGGACGCCGCGGCGACCGTCACCGCACTGCGCGCACGCGGCCTTCGCGTGATCATGGCAACCGGTGACAACGCAAGGACTGCCGCCCATACCGCTGAATCGCTGGGTGGACTGGACGGCGTGAAGGCAGGACTTTCGCCGGCCGGAAAGCAGGATTTTGTTCGCCAGTTACAGGCGGAGGGCCATCGCGTGGCGATGGCAGGCGATGGCATCAACGATGCGCCAGCCCTCGCAGCAGCAGACATCGGACTTGCGATGGGTGGCGGCACCGACGTCGCGATCCAGAGCGCGGGCTGCACCCTGCTCGGCGGTGACATCGCGGCGATCCTGCGCGCACGCCGCATTGCCGAGGCCACGATGCGCAACATCCGGCAGAACCTGTTCTTCAGCCTCGTGTTCAACGGCCTCGGCGTGCCGATCGCCGCCGGCGCGCTCTATCCCTTCACGGGCATCCTGCTGTCACCGATGTTCGCCGGTGCCGCGATGGCGCTGTCGTCAGTCACCGTGATCACGAACGCGCTGCGCCTCCGCCACGCCCGGGTGTAACGCACTCAGCGTGCGCGCAGCAGCGGCACATCGCTCGCCGCTGGCTTGGGCACGCGCGATTCCTCCAAAATGCCCCAGCTGCCTTCCTGCGGTTGCGGACCGGGCGTCGGATGTCGGTCATTGACGCGCCATGCCGCATCGAATGCGCTGAAGTACGCAAAGGCGTGCTGCGCGGTCGGCGGGAAGGCCTCACGCAAGGCGCGGTAAAAGCCTGCCTGCCGCTCGGGCGTATAGCCCATCGTGGCGGGTGCAGTGGGCACGCCGGTTTCCTTCACCAGCACCGGCCCACAGAAACCGGCCGCGACATCCCGCGTGACGTTGACGACGAAGCGCGCGGCCGATGCGGTATCGGCCGTGGCAAACCAGGGCTGGAACACCGGGTGGGCGTTGACCAGCAGGAAGTCTGCCGCGCCTAGCAAGGGCTGCGCCGCAGGCTGCTCGAA
>CANGMU010000136.1 GCA_947454665.1 Pseudomonadota bacterium
AACATCGCGCCCGAGTGGTGCACGAAGGCGGGCGTTGAGAAGGCCAGCAAGAGGGCGCCGGCAAGCGAAGTGTGCAGCAGTTTCATGCGTGTGCTCCGGTTCTAGGCTTCAGGGGGCAGTCGGGATGTTGATCGGGCCACCGCCGGCGCGCGTGGCGTCGCCGAGCACCGTGCCATCGGACAGGGTGGCCGCCACGAACAGGCCGCCCTTGTGCTTGGCCAGTTCGCGCAGCGGATTCAGCACCACCATGACCTTGTCACCGGTTTTCACGCTCTGCGAACTCCAGCCCTGACGCTTGAGGTTGTTCGGGCTGTTGAGTTCGACTTCCCAGACGTCGGTGCTGCCGTTGACCGTCGCCTCGACGCGGATGAACGCGTGTGGATTGGTCCACTGGAATTCCTTGACCGTGCCCTGAACGGACATCTGTTTGGTCTGGTCGAACATCGCGAAGGAATGGTGGGCAAAGGCCGGAAGCGCGAGGCTCCCCAGACCCAAGGCCAACAAACCTGCCTGCTTGCTTGTGTTCACGAATCTTCCCCCGGTTCTTGAATGCGATCTGCGTTCACCTTGCACTCCGGTCATTATATGCTGACCTCAAAGAACTGGACATGACCGGGGGGATGTCAATGAAATTTCAAGGGGCGACGCTTGCTTTCACCTCGTTGCTGTTGGGCCTTTCGCAGGCCGCAGCGGCGGCTGAACCGGCTGCTTCGGCAGGCAAGGGCGCGGCCTGGCCCAAGGGCCATTACGCCGAATTGAACGCAATGCCTGACTGGGGCGGTGCCTGGGTGCTGGCCCGTCCGAAGCCGGGTGCGCCGCCGCGCGAACAGCCCGCTGCGAAGGGCGAATACCTCAAGCGCCTGCAGGATTGGCAGAAGCAGGTCCGCGAGAAGAGCGGACTGGTCCCGCGTGAAACCTCCAACTGCATGCCGCCCGGCATGCCTGGCATGCTGGGCACCGGCCAGTACCCGATCGAATTCCTGTTCACGCCCGGGCGCGTCACCGTGCACCACGAAGCCTGGATGCAGTGGCGCAGCATCTGGACCGATGGCCGCGATCGCCCGAAGGATCTGGAGCCCGGGATCTTCGGCCACTCGGTCGGCCGTTGGGAAGGCAACACGCTCGTCGTCGAAACGGTCTCCATCAAGACGCTGATGGAGATGGCGCCCGGCCTCAAGCACAGCCCGAAGCTGCGCATCCTCGAGCGCATTCACCAGGATCCGAAGGATCCGGATACCTTGCTGGACGAGGTCACGATGGAAGATCCGGACGCGCTGGAAAAGCCCTACCACGTCACGCACACCTACACGCGCCAGCGTGACTGGACGCTGATGGAATTCATCTGCGCGGAAAACGACCGCAACCCGGTCGACGAGAGCGGCTTCACGCAGCTCGATTGAGGGGATCCGCCATGTGCCTGCGCAAGCTGCTGGTTGTTGCGTTGACGGGGTGCCTGTCGGCCCCCGTCCTCGCGCACCATTCGGTGTCGGGTGTGTTCGACGTCAGCAAGACCGTGAAGCTGAGCGGAACGGTCAGCCGGGTTGATTGGATCAATCCGCACACGTTCATTTACCTGGATGTGAAGGACCCGGCCGGTGCTGTCACGACCTGGAAGCTGGAATCGCTGCCGGTCGCGATGATGCGCAAGGCCGGCATCACCTCGCAGCTCATCCTGTCCGAGGGACAGCGCGTGGCTGTCGAAGCCAATCCGGCGCGAGCGGGCACGGCGAACCTGGCCTTTGCGCTGAAGCTCACCTACGAGGACGGCCGCAGCTACCAGTTCGGGCGCAGCCCGGACGACAAGCCGACCGTGGTGCCTTAGGTGCCCGCCTTGCGTCGTCTGGCTGCGCTGCTCCCGGTGCTGTGCCTCGCCGCGCTGGGCGGAGCCGCGTTCGCTGCAGCGCCGGCCAAAACGCCGCGGCTGGCCGATGGGCACCCGGATCTCAATGGCGTCTGGGAAAACGGCGGCGGCATCGATTTCCTGAAGCCGCAGCCGGGGCAGGGCGGTTCGATCTGCGTCAGAGAATGCGAAACCCTCCCGGGCGCGGCGGCGGCCAGGCAGCCACCCGATCGCCCCCGTTACCGCCCCGAATTCCAGAAAAAAGTGACCGAACTTCGGGAAAAGCAGGTGCAATTTGATCCGATCCTGCGCTGCCGCCCGCCCGGCGTGCCCCGCATCGGGCCGCCGGACAAGATCGTCCAGACGAAGCGGGAGGTCGTTTTCCTGTATGAGGACGTATCCGGCCCGTTCTATCGCATCGTGCCGCTCGACCCGAAGGTCCGGCGCAATGACAGCAGCGAGTCCTATCTGGGCGAGGCGAGCGGGCGCTGGGATGGCGATACGCTGGTCATCGAGACGCGCAACTTCAACGAGGACAGCTGGCTCACGGACGACGGCGCCTTCCACACCCGCGACCTGAAGGTGACCGAGCGCCTGACCCGGGTCGGCAATACCATCGACTATTCGGCCATCGTCGAGGATCCGACGGTGCTGGCCGAGCCCTGGCGGATGCGGCCGCGGCGCCTCGGTCTGACGGACGTAGAATTCTCGGAGCCGGCGCCCTGTTTTGAGCAGGACATGGCCTTGATGCAGGACGACAGCCACCACACCAACCCCCGCTGACGGGTAGAAATCCAAGTCTCGGCGGGGATTTACGCGACCGGGCCAATCCCGTACACTCTGCGCCCCGTTACTGGGCTCGTGGCTGCCTCAGGCGCCTCCCCAGGTGACGATTGGTGTAACCGGCGTAGGGCCTTAAGGGCCCTCGCGCATGTGAGGGCCTCTAGTGGGCCCTTTTTTGTTTGTCTGATCTGGACGGTGCATGGCTGCAGACCTTCGTCAACGACTGATCGCCCTTGCCGAGACGCTTCTTGCGGGTCTCGGCTACGAGCTGGTGGACATCGAATATGTCCCCGGTCGCGGACAGTCGCTGGTGCGTGTCTATATCGACTGGCCGGGTGGCGTGGCGCCTGCCGGTGTCGGCGACGAAACCGACGAGAACCGCTCCTACGAAGGCATCGGCGTGGATGACTGCGAGAAGGTGAGCCGTGAGTTCTCGGCGCTGCTCGATGTCGAAGACCCCATCCCGGGTGCCTACAACCTCGAGGTGTCCTCACCGGGCCTCGACCGCATCCTGCGTACGCCGGCGCACTACCAGCGCTTCGTCGGCGAGCGCGTACACGTTGAACTGCTCGCGCCCCGCAACGGGCGCAGGCGCTATACGGGCCTGCTGGTGCAGGCCTCGGACGAAGTGATCGAACTGAACGTAGATGGCGCGCCGGTGTCGGTGCCGATCCTGGAGATCGGCAAGGCGCGGCTCGCACCGGACTGGCAGGCCCAGTCCTCTCGGAGGTAGGACGACGATGAACAAGGAAATCCTGACAGTTGTCGATGCCGTCTCGAACGAGAAGGGCGTCGAAAAGGAAATCATCTTCGACGCGCTGGAGGCCGCGCTCGCCGCTGCCACGCGCAAGAAGCACGGTGAAGAATGGGACGTCCGCGTCGCCATCAACCGCAAGACCGGCGATTACGAAACCTACCGCCGCTGGAAGGTCTTTGCCGACGATTCCAATGAACTGGAAAATCCTGAAGCCGAACTGCGCATGGATGACGCGATCGACGTCACCCCGGACGCCGAGATCGGCGGCTACGTCGAAGAGCAGATCGAATCGGTCGCCTTCGGCCGCATCGCCGCGCAGCAGGCCAAGCAGGTCATGGTGCAGAAGGTCCGCGAGGCCGAGCGCGCGCAGATCGTCGACGCCTACCTCGACCGCGTCGGCACGCTGATCAGCGGTGTCGTCAAGCGAGTCGACCGCAACGGCCTGTTCATCGACCTCGGTGGCAACGCCGAAGGCTTCGTGCCGCGCAACGAGATGATCCCGCGTGAAGCCCTGAAGCCGCAGGATCGCGTGAAGGCTTTCCTCAAGGACGTGCGCTCCGAGCCGCGCGGTCCGCAGCTCTTCCTGTCCCGCACGGCCCCGGAATTCCTCATCGAGCTCTTCAAGCTCGAGGTGCCGGAAGTCGGCATGGGCACCATCGAGATCCTCGGTGCGGCCCGCGATCCGGGCGTGCGCGCCAAGATCGCCGTGCGCAGCAACGAGCCGCGCATCGATCCGGTCGGTGCCTGCGTCGGCATGCGCGGTTCACGTGTGCAGGCGGTCTCGAACGAGATCGCCGGCGAACGCGTGGACATCATTCCCTTCGATGAAAACCCGGCGCAGTTCGTCATCAATGCGATGTCCCCGGCCGAAGTGCAGTCGATCGTCGTCGACGAGGACTCGCACTCGATGGACATCGCCGTCTCCGAGGAGAAGCTCTCCCAGGCGATCGGTCGTGGTGGCCAGAACATCCGTCTCGCGAGCCAGCTGACCGGCTGGGAACTCAACGTGATGACGGAATCGGACGCCGAGGCGAAGAGCGAGTCGGAATCGCAGCGCCACGTGCAGCTGTTCATGAAGCAGCTCGACGTCGACCAGGACGTGGCGGCGATCCTCGCGCAGGAAGGTTTCTCGACCATCGAGGAGCTGGCCTACGTGCCGGTGAGCGAGCTGGCCAACATCTCCGAATTCGACGAAGAGATGGTCAAGGAACTGCGCAATCGCGCGCGCGACGTGCTGCTGACGCAGGCGATCGCGAGCGAGGAAGGCCTCGAGCAGACGATGCCCGCGGATGACCTGCTGCAGTTGCCGGGCATGAGCCCGGACCTCGCGCTGGCCCTGTCCAGCCGCGGCGTCCGCACCCGCGAGCAGCTCGCGGAGCAGGCGATCGATGATCTTTCGGATATTCCAGGACTGGATGACCAGGCGGCTGGCGCGCTCATCATGAAGGCGCGCGAGATCTGGTTCCAGGACGGCAAGTAAGCGGAACGCGGGACGAAAAAAGTTATGGCAGATGTCACAGTCACGCAATTCGCCGAAGTCCTGAAGGTCCCCGTCGACCGGCTGCTCGTGCAGCTGGAGCAGGCGGGTATCCAGGCCAAGGGCGCCGACGACCTCATCAACGATGAGGCGAAGATGGTGCTGCTCACGCACCTGCGGCGCAGCCACGGCAGTGCCGAAGAGCCTGCGTCACCCAACAAGATCACCCTCAAGCGCAAGACGCAGAGCGAGCTCAAGCTCGCCAGCACGCAGGGCCGCGCACGCACCGTGAACGTGGAAGTGCGCGTGAAGCGCACCTACGTCAAGCGCGATGTGCTCGAAGAGCAGGCGCGCGTCCAGCAGGAGCAGGTAGACGGCAAGCGCAAGGACGTCGATGACGCTGAGCGCCTTGAGCAGGAGCGCGTCGAGGCTGAGCGCCGCGAGGCCGAGCGCTTGGAGCAGGAAAAGCGTCGGTTGCTCGACGAAGAGCAGAGCCGCGCCCGCCAGGAAGAGGAAGAGCGTCGTGCCGCCGAGCAGCGGGCGAAGGAAGAGGCCGAAGCCCGCGTGCGTGCACGCGAGCAGACGGCGGTCGACAAGGAACGCGAGCGCGAACAGGTCCTGAGCGAGCAGGAGCGCCAGGCGCAGGAGCGCATGCGCTCCGCCCAGGCCATGGAGCAGGCGAACATCGCCCGCGTGCGTGCGGCCTTGGCGCCGAAGCCCAAGGCGGCACCGCCGCCGCCGCCGGCCCCTGTTGCGCCGGCCCGCACCGAGCGCCAGGGTGCAGCCGCTGGGGGTGCTCGCGGTGGCGACAACAAGGCGCCCACGCGCTACGGTCGCCAGGAATTGCACGTCTCCGGTGACGTCAGTTCGCGCTTCAAGAAGAAGCCGAAACAGCGCATGCGCGGCCGTCCTGCCGGAGGCGAGGAAACGCGCCACGGCTTTGAAATGCCCACGGCGCCGGTCAGGCGCGATGTCGTGGTCGGCGAGACGATCACCGTCGCCGAGTTGGCACAGCGCATGGCCGTCAAGGCCACCGAGGTCATCAAGGTGCTGATGAACCTCGGCATCATGGCGACGATCAACCAGCCGATTGACCAGGACACCGCGGTGCTCGTGGTCGAGGAAATGGGCCACTCGGCCAAGCTGGTCAAGGAAAACGAGATCGAGGAAGGCCTGCAAGGCATTGGTGTCGACGAAGACAAGCTGCTGCCGCGTCCGCCGGTCGTCACGGTCATGGGCCATGTCGACCACGGCAAGACGTCGCTGCTGGATTACATCCGCCGCACGAAGGTGGCTTCGGGTGAGGCCGGTGGCATCACGCAGCACATCGGCGCTTATCACGTCGAAACGCCGAAGGGCATGGTCACGTTCCTCGATACCCCGGGCCACGCCGCGTTCACCGCGATGCGGGCCCGCGGTGCGAAGGCCACCGACGTCGTCGTACTGGTCGTGGCGGCCGATGACGGTGTCATGCCGCAGACCATCGAAGCCGTCGAGCATGCGAAGGCCGCTGGCGTCCCGATCGTCGTGGCCGTCAACAAGATGGACAAGCCGGAAGCTGATCCGGACCGCGTCCGTACCGAGCTGTCCAAGCTCGAAGTC
>CANGMU010000137.1 GCA_947454665.1 Pseudomonadota bacterium
GTGTCCGGCAGCGGCCTCGGTGGTGCCGTGACGAAGCAGGATGCGGTGGCGGCTGCGGCCAAGCCTGCTGCCAAGGCCGCGGCGCCGGTGGGTGGCCGCACCGAGCAGCGCGTGCCGATGACGCGCCTGCGCGCGCGCATCGCCGAACGCCTCGTGTCGGCCCAGCACACGCAGGCGCTGCTCACGACCTTCAACGAAGTGGACCTCACGGCCGTTCAGGAACTGCGCGCCCGCTACAAGGACAGCTTCGAGAAGAAGCACGGCGTGAAGCTGGGCTTCTCGTCCTTCTTCGTCCGAGCGGCGGTCGAGGCGCTGAAGAAGTTCCCGGTCATCAACGCGTCGGTCGATGGCACGGACATCCTCTATCACGACTATTACGACATCGGCGTTGCCGTCTCGACGGACCGCGGGCTCGTCGTGCCAGTGCTGCGTGATGCGGACCTGCTGTCTTTCGCGGACATCGAAAAGGGCGTGGGCGACTTCGCAGCGCGGGCCCGCAAGGGCTCGCTGACGATGGAAGACCTCACCGGTGGCACCTTCAGCATCACCAACGGCGGCGTGTTCGGTTCGCTGCTGTCGACGCCGATCGTCAATGCCCCGCAGAGCGCGATCCTCGGCATGCACAAGATCCAGGATCGCCCGATGGCCGTGAAGGGCCAGGTGCTGATCCGTCCAATGATGTACCTCGCGCTGACCTACGACCATCGCATCATCGATGGCAAGGAAGCGGTGCAGTTCCTCGTGTCCATGAAGGACGCGCTGGAAGATCCGGGCCGCCTGCTGATCGGAGTCTGAAGCGATGTCCGATACGTTTGACGTCATCGTCATCGGTGGTGGTCCGGCCGGTTATCCGGCCGCCATCCGCGCGGGACAGAACAAGCTCAGCGTTGCCTGCATCGATGGCTGGAAGAACCGCGATGGCGGCTATGCCTTCGGCGGCACCTGCCTGAACGCGGGCTGCATTCCCTCGAAGGCGCTGCTGGAGTCATCCGAGCTCTTCCATCGCGCGCAGCACGAGTTCAAGGCGCACGGCATTTCGACAGGCAGCCTTGCAGTCGACATCGCGGCCATGCAGAAGCGCAAGGCCGGCATCGTGAAGGGCATGACGGGCGGCATTTCGCAGCTGCTGAAGTCCAACGGCGTCACGGCGCTGCAGGGTCGCGGCAAGCTGCTGCCGGGTCGCCAGGTGGAATACACCGCGGCGGATGGCAGCGTGCGCACGCTGACGGCGACCAAGGCCGTCATCCTCGCGAGCGGTTCGATCCCCACGGAACTCAAGTCGCTGCCCTTCGATGGCACGCACATCGTGGATTCCTGGGGTGCGCTCGATTTTGAAACCGTGCCGGCGCGCCTGGGCGTGATCGGTGCCGGTGTCATCGGCCTGGAGCTCGGTTCGGTCTGGGCGCGCCTGGGCGCGAAGGTCACCGTGCTCGAAGCCAGCGACAGCTTCCTCGCGATGGCGGATCGTCAGCTTGCCAACGAGGCCCTGAAGCAGTTCACCAAGCAGGGGCTGGAAGTGCGCCTCGGCGCCAAGGTCTCTGCCGCCAAGGTGAAGGGCAAGTCCGTGACGGTGAGCTACTCGGACGCCAAGGGCGAACAGTCGGCCGAGTTCGATCGGCTCGTCGTGGCGGTCGGCCGTCGCCCTTATACCGAGGGTTTGCTGGCCGAGGGCACGGGCGTCACGATCGATGCGCGCGGCTTCATCGACGTGGATGGTCACTGCAAGACCGCGGCCGAGGGTGTGTATGCAGTCGGTGACTGCGTGCGCGGCCCGATGCTGGCCCACAAGGCCAAGGAAGAGGGCGTGATGGTCGCGGACCAGCTCGCCGGGCTTTATGGCCACATGAACTACGACGTGATCCCGTCGGTGATCTACACCGCGCCGGAGATGGGCTGGGTCGGCAAGACCGAAGAACAGGCCAAGGCGGAAGGCATCACCGTGAAGACGGGCGTGTTCCCCTTCGTGGCGAGCGGTCGCGCCCGCGCGATGGAAGCCTCGGGCGGCTTCGCGAAGGTCGTCGCCTGTGCGCAGACGGACCGTGTGCTGGGCGTCCACATCATCGGCGCGATGGCCGGCGAGCTGATCGCGGAAGCGGTCCTGGCGCTGGAATACGGCGCCAGCTGCGAAGACCTCCAGCGCACGATCCACGCGCACCCGACGCTGTCCGAAGCCGTGCACGAAGCGGCCCTGGCCGCCGACAAGCGCGCGATCGACATGCTCAACCGCTGAGTGCGGCAGCGGATCTCCTTCGCCCCTCGCGGGGCGGAGGCGGTCAGTGCGCGCGCCGGACGCTGAAGACGTTCGGGATGCGCTCCAGCTTCTTGATCAGGCGCGACAGCGCCCCGGTGTCCGGGACACCCATCCTCACTTCGAAACGCGCGACCTTGTCCTTCGGGTCCGTGTGGCTGCTGACGCCCTCGATCGACAGGCGCTGCTCGGCGATCACGTCCGAGATGTCGCGCAGCAGGCCGCGCCGGTCGAAAGCCTCCAGCTGGATGCGCACCGACTGCAGGTCCTGCTGGCCACCGGCCCATTCCACGTTGAACTGACGTTCCGGCTTGGCCTTCAGCATGCGGGCCAGGCTTGCGCAGCCTGCGCGATGGATCGTCACGCCGCGCCCCAGCGTGAAATAGCCGCTGATCGCTTCCGGGCGCACGGGACCGCAGCACCTGGCCAGGGTGATGGGCAGGTCGCCCACGCCTTCAATCTCCACCGGTGAGCGGCCACTGCCAACGAGCTTGCGGGTCTTCGGCGGGGGCGGCTCCGGTGGTGCGACCACCGCGGGTGGTTCCGGCACCGCTGCCGTGGGCGTCGTGGACTTCAGCGCGTCGTCGATGCGGCGGAAATAGGCGCGCAGCTTGTTGCGGCTACGGGGCGAGGCGAGGTAGCCGCGCTCGGGAGCGAGCCAGTCGCGACTTGGCGTCGCGTTCTTGGCCGTCAGGATCTCCACGACATCGCCATTACCCAGCTGGTGGTCCAGCGTAACGATGCGGCCGTTGGCCTTCGCGCCGCGACAACGCTGGCCGAGGTCGCTGTGCACATGGAAGGCAAAATCCAGCGGCGTGCCGCCGCGCGGCAGGTCCACGACTTCGCCCTTGGGCGTCATCGCATAGATGCGGTCGTTGAAGAGCCCGGCGCTCGCCCGACTGAAGGCATCCGGGTCGTCAGACTGCGGCCCAGCGGGCTGCAGCAGTTCGCGTACGGCCTGGATCTTTTCCTCATAGCGGCGTGCCTGGCCGGCGCCTTCCTTGTAGACCCAGTGCGCAGCGACGCCGAGCTCCGCCTGGTCCTGCATTTCCTGCGTGCGGATCTGCACTTCGAGCGAACGACCGTCCGGGCCGTGCACGGCGGTGTGGATCGACCGGTAATTGTTCTCTTTCGGTGTCGCGATGTAATCGTCGAACTCGCCCGGGATGAAGGGCCAGAGCGCGTGCACGATGCCCAGCGCCGCATAACAGTCGGCGACGCTGTCGGTGATGATCCGCACGGCGCGCACGTCGAACAGCTGGCTGAAGTCCAGGTGTTTGCGCTGCATCTTCCGGAAGATGCTGTAGATGTGCTTGGGGCGCCCCTGGATCTGCGCGTGGATGCCGGCCTTTTGCAGCTCGTCGGCGAGCTGCGCGCAGACGCGCACGATATAGGCCTCGCGGTCCTGGCGCTTCTCGTTGAGCGTGGTCGCGATGTGCTTGTAGTCGGCCGGATGCAGTTCCCGGAAGGCGAGGTCTTCCAGTTCCCACTTCACGCCCCAGATGCCGAGGCGGTTGGCGATCGGCGCGTAGAGGTCACGCGTTTCCAGGGCGAGTCGGCGTCGCTCTGCGGCCGGCAAGGCGCGGGCATGGCGCACGCGGACCAGTTGCTGGGCGAGACGGGCCACGACCAGCCGCGGGTCCCCGACCACCGCGAGCAGCATCTTGCGCAGGGTTTCCGCCTGCGTCGTGTTCAGGGCCTGGGCCTCGGCCCAATGGTCATCCAGTCCGAATTCGCCGAGCTTGCGCAGCTGGGCCGAAAGGCGGAGTGCGTCGGGGCCCGCAGCGGCCTTCACGGCGGCCGTCTCGCGGAAGCCATCGTCTTCCCCGTTACCTGCTGCCGCATGCAGCATCGCACCCAGCGAGAGGGCACGGTCCTGCGTCAGGTCCAGTACGCAGTGTGCGATTTCGCTCGCCGTATCGAGGCGCTCGGGCAGGGCGTCGGCCTCGAGCAGCGCCGTGCGCAGGCTGGCGATGGCGTCATCGGGCGCTGCGTGGAGACCGGTTTGGTTGGGGGTGCGGGGCATGTGAGTCCGGGGTCTTCCCGGTATCATAAAGGGGATTCACGGGCTTGCCCGTCGCGAAGGGACAGAGTGGACGAAACCGTCTGCGCGGAAGGGTTTGGACCGGGCGGATGCGCGTTGCTGGTCACGGCATGCGGGCTGCGCGAGGGGCTCTATGAGTCCGTGCGCCAGGCTCTGCAGCGACACGGCGGACGGGCCGGCGCCGAGAACAGCATCGCCTACCTGTTCCATCCTTGCGGCCTGGCCCGCTTCGCGACCACTGCGGCGCTGCCGGGACGTGCCTACGAGGCCGGTGCCGAGGCAGTCCGCCGCCTGGCCGATGGGGACAGCGAGGTCTGCACCGATCCGGCCGAGTTGGCGCGCATCGTCGAGCGACTCGCGGCGCGGGGCCATGTGGCAAAGCAGGCGATCAGGGTCTTCAGGGCCTTGCAGTCCGTGGCGTTGGATGGGGAACAGACGGCGCGCCTTGCTGCGCTGCTGTCGGAACTGAGGGCCCTTGAGGGCGTTGCCCAGGTGTATACGAATGCCGCGATACCGGAATAGCTCCTGGCGCCGCTTTGACCCTGACGCTCCGCGCCAGGTCGAGGCCGCCACGTTGCCGTTGGCCGGTGCGCGCTGTCGCGTGCTCGGACTCGACCCGGGATCGCTGCGCACCGGTTGGGGCATCGTCGAATGCAACGGGCCGGACCAACGGTTTGTAGCCGCGGGCGTCATCCGCACGCCATCCGGCGAGTTGGCGGGCCGCCTGCGGCACATCCATGCCACGCTCCTCGAACTGGTCGAGACGCACCAGCCGGACGAGGTCGCGATCGAACGCGTCTTCATGCATCGCAACCCGGACAGCGCGCTGAAGCTAGGGCAGGCACGCGGCGTCGCGATGTGCGCGGCCACGCAACGCGGGGCACCTGTCTTTGAATACACCCCGCAGGCGGTGAAGCTCGCCGTGGTGGGTACGGGCGCAGCGGAAAAGGCGCAGGTCGCGCACATGGTGCGGGCCGTGCTGAAGATCGAAGAAGCGCTGGGGCTTGATGCCTCGGACGCGTTGGCGGTCGGGCTCTGCCATGCGCAGACGCGCCGCTTGAACCTCTTGGTGTCCCAGGCTGTGAAGGCGGTGCAGGCATGATCGGATCCCTGACGGGCGTGCTGGCCGAGAAGGCGCCGCCCCGGCTGCTGATCGACGTGGGGGGCGTCGGCTATGACGTCGAAGCGCCGATGTCGACGTTTTATACCTTGCCGGCCACTGGCCAGCGCGTGCGTCTGCTGATCCACCACGTGGTGCGCGAAGATGCACAGCTGCTCTATGGCTTCGCGAGCGAGGCCGAGCGCACGGTCTTCCGCGACCTGCTGAAAGTCTCCGGCGTCGGGCCGCGCATCGCGCTGGCCATCCTGTCGGGCGTGAGCATCGACGTCTTCTCCCAGCTCGTGCAGGGCCAGGACGTGGCGGCGCTGACGCGCATCCCCGGCGTCGGACGCAAGACGGCCGAGCGACTGCTGGTCGAAATGAAGGACAAGCTGCAGGCACCGGCGACGCTGCCCGTGACCGGCGATCTGCCGCCGGGTAGCCCGCAGGCGGAAGCCCTGAACGCGCTGCTTGCGCTGGGCTACAAGCCCGCCGAGGCCACGCGCTTGCTCAAGCAGGCCGGGGACGATACACAGTCCACCGAGGAACTCATCCGACGCGCGCTGCAGAGCGCGGGCCGCGGCTGAGGCGGGCCGGAGTATGTCGATGCAGGAAGAAAGGATCGTCTCGAACGGCGCGGGACGCGACGAGGAACAACAGGACCGGGCCATCCGCCCGAAGCGCCTGGCCGACTACGTCGGCCAGGAAGCCGTGAAATCCCAGCTCGACATCTTCGTGTCTGCCGCACGCGGTCGCAGCGAGGCGCTCGACCATGTGCTGATCTTCGGACCTCCGGGTCTGGGCAAGACCACGCTCGCGCACATCCTTGCGGCGGAGCTGGGCGTGAACCTGCGCCAGACATCGGGCCCCGTGCTGGAGCGGCCCGGCGACCTTGCCGCCATCCTCACCAACCTGCAGCCGCGCGACCTGCTGTTCGTCGACGAGATCCACCGCCTGAGCCCCATCGTGGAAGAAGTCCTCTATCCCGCGATGGAGGA
>CANGMU010000138.1 GCA_947454665.1 Pseudomonadota bacterium
CCTTGGCCCGGCACACTGCGGCCGACCTTGGCGGCTCACTCGATGTGGAGCAGTACCGCGTGCCGTCCCCCGCTGTGCCATTGCTTGCCAGCACGCGCAAGTATGCGCGCGTGAGCTTTGGCGACAAGCGGCCTTGGCTGGGTGCGATGCTGGAGCTGACGAAACGCATCCGCGCGGATTTCAAATACGACACGGAGAGCACGAACGTTTCCACAAGCGTCGAGGAAGTGCTCGAGCTGCGCAGTGGCGTCTGCCAGGACTTCGCGCACCTCATGCTGTCCTGCCTGCGGTCGCTCGGACTGCCGGCGCGCTATGTGAGTGGCTATGTGTTGAACCTGCGCGAGGGCGGGGCGGCGGGCAACGTTGGCGCAGACGCGTCGCATGCCTGGGTGGCGAGCTTCTGCCCAGCCCACGGCTGGGTGGCCTTCGATCCCACGAACGGAAAAATCGCCGATACCGAATTCGTGACATTGGGTTGGGGTCGTGAATACCACGACGTCTCGCCCTTGCGCGGTGTGGTGCGCGGAGCGGCCGGTCAACGACTGTCCGTGGCGGTCAGTGTCGTGCCTGTCGAGAGTAAAGAAAAAGGGCTCGGCGATTGACCGAGCCCTTTTGATTGGTGGAGGCGGGGGGAATTGAACCCCCGTCCGCAAGTCCTACATTTCAGGATCTACGTACGTAGCTGGCTCTTTGGGGTTCTCGCCTCGCACTACCCGAGCAGCAGGGAAGATGTTTGGCCAGCTGACGGTGTCTCTTAACGATGGACCCCGTAGCACGGTACATCGCGATCCTGTGAGCGCGTCCCCCGGGTCCGTGGCACAGGCACCAGCGGGTCGGAGGTTAGGCCGGGTTAAGCGGCCAGAGCGTAGTTGTCGTCGTTGGCAACTAAAGTTTGCACAAGAGTTTAACGAGGACCCATGCACCTCGGTACGCCCCTGAAGTTTCGCAACCCACGTCGAAACCGGTCGCCCCCTTCAGAAGAGGGCCCAGTATACACGCCACGCACCCCGGCAGGCTTCAAGCCGATGCGTGGGACTTTCGGTGCAGTGCGATCACGCGCAGCAGGTCGCGCAGGGACACGGGCTTGGCCAGGAAATCATCCATGCCTGACGCGAGGCAGCGTTCCCGGTCTTCGTCGAAGGCCGCTGCCGTCAGCGCCACGATGGGCAGGTGTGGCTGTTTGTGCGTGTGTTCCCAGCTACGGATGCCCGCCGTGGCTTCAAAGCCATCCATGTCCGGCATCTGGCAGTCCATGAGGACCAGTTGCGGACGTTCGGCGCCAGTGGCGCGCTCCAGTGCGTCATGGCCGTTCGTCACGGCGCTGCATTTCACGTTCGCGTGGCGCAGCATGGATTCGATGACCTTGCGGATCATCGCGTTGTCATCGACCAGCAGCACCTCGAAATCAGTCTGCGCGGGCAGGGGCGTCGGCGTGTCTGACGGGAGCAACTCGACATCCAGCAGGCGATGGTGGCCCGTGGCTTCCAGTGATGCGCCTACACGGCGTTCAGCAGGGATGCGGAACCAGAAGCAGGAACCCTGGCCGGGTTGCGAGTTCACGCCGGCAGTGCCCTGCATCATGTTGGCGAGGTTCTGCACGATCGACAGCCCGAGGCCCGACCCGCCATGGCGCCGCGTGTTCGACGTGTCGATCTGCGAGAAGGGCGCGAACAGCCCACCGATCTTTTCCTGCGAGATGCCGATGCCGCTGTCGGCCACCCTGAATTCCAGAACCGGATCGCCGTCTACGGTGATCTCCTCGACTTCGAGGCGCACCTGTCCGGTGTCCGTGAACTTGACGGCGTTGCTGACGAAGTTGGACAGCATCTGCCGCAGGCGTATCGGGTCGCCCACATAGGCGACTTCGGCAGGTGTGCTGGCATCGCAGAAGAGCTGCAGGTTCTTGCCCTGTGCCGACGCCGAAAACAGCGTGGCCACGTCCTGGGCGATGTGCGCTGGATAAAACGGCACGCGCCGCAGTTCCATGCGGCCGGCTTCGATGCGCGACAGGTCGAGGATGTCATTGAGCTGGCTGAGCAGCATCTGGCCGGATTGCAGAATCGTGCGGGCATGTTCCACACGCGTGGCCGGCGGCAAGTCCGGTACGAGCAGGATTTCGGCGAGCCCCAGGATGCCGCTCAGGGGCGTGCGCAATTCATGCGACATGGTCGCGAGGAACTGGGATTTGGCCTGGTTGGCGGACTCGGCGATGCGCGTGGCGCGCAACAGCGACTGCTCGACCCGCTTGCGGTCGGTGATGTCGAAGAGAACGCCTTCCAGTGAATCGTCCTGCTCGCCCGCGACATGGCGCCGCTGGTTGCGTTCCCAGACCCAGCGCTCCGTTCCGTCTGCGGCCGTGATGCGGTATTCCCAGATGTTGAAGCGTTGCCCTGCGGCCGGATGGCGCATGGTCCTGTCATCGGGATGGATCAGGGATTTGAACGAAAGCCGTGGCTCCGACGTGAATTCCGTGGCCGGGTAGCCGGTGATGGTCTCGATGCCGCGACTGACGTAGTCCAGTTCCGGCTCGTCCTCGGCGCGGCAGCGATAGGCTGCGCCCGGCATGTTCTCGACGAGGCTGCCGTATTTCGCCTCGCTCTCGGCCTGCAGTTGTCGATGCTGGCGGCGCAACTGCTCGAGCATCCCATTGAGCGCATCGGCCAGCTGTCGGACGTCCTGGGTGTCGCCCGTGGCAAGGCCCTGCCCATCGAGGCCGCCATGGCTCACGTCGGATGCAAAGCGGATCAGCTTGCCGAGGTCCAGCGTCAGGTGCGTCGCGATGCGGCGTGTCGCCCATACGGCGAGCAGTGCCGCGATCGCCGTGGCTGCGAGGAGCAGTGTGAGCAGGTCCGCTGCAGGCAGCGCCGTGGCATGTGCCCTGTGCAGGGCGAGGGAAAGGTCCAGCGTGGCGAGTTCCGGTGGACCCGGGATGCGCCGGATGAGTCCGCCGTGGTCACGTTCCTCACTGCTCATCAAGGCCTGAAGCGGTGCGACTTTGCCTGTGCCATCGGTGAGGTCTGCCAGGGCGATGCGGTACAGCAGGGCGCCTTCCGGCAAGGGCGTGCGGGAATAGAAGATCGGTTCGACGACGCGCAGTGCCGCGTCGTTCCCAGTGCCGACGATCGCTGCGCGCGGGAGTGAGGGATCGGCAAGCGCAGCGCGCAACCAGCTGAAGTCCTCGGCCGAAACGCCATGCGAGCCGTTGCGGGCGATCTCCTTGCCTTCGAAGTCGGTGAAGATGATCGACACGGGGACGCCGTAGACGCGCCGCAGTCCCTGCAGGTAGGGCACGAGGTAGGCATCGCGGCCAGTGCTGTCCACCAGAGCCGTCGAGAGCAGGCTGCTGCGGGCGACGTCACGCAGTTCGCCGTGGATCGTCGCGACAAGTCGTCCGACACGCGTCGCTTCGGTCGTGACGTCCTGATCGAGGAGTTGGTCCTGGGCCCGGCTTTGCTCGGCGCGGATGATCATCCACGCCGCGCCGCCCAGGAAGACCATGAACGCGATGAGCAGCGTCGAGCCGAGCAACGCGATCCGTTGTGAAAGCCTTGGCAGCGTGCGTCGTGCCATCAGGGCAGGGGCCGGATGAGGCCGTCGTTGCTGAAGCGCGCCATCATGAGCTGTTGCGGGCCCAGTGCATCATGCACCGTGGGTGTGAAGGGGCGGTCGTAACGACGCACCAGGCCATCGTGGTGGCGGACCTGCTCGAGGGCGTCACGGACTGCATCGCGTTGGGTGCTGCCGGCCTTGTTGATCGCCTTGGCGAGGATGTGCATCAGATCGTAGGCATGGGCGACGCCCGTGGGCGCCTGGATGTCTTCCGGCCGCTTGATGTTGTGTGTCTCTGCCGCGGCGAAGAAACGACGCAGGGCGGCAGGGTCCGCGCGGAAGAAGCTGAAGGTCTGGACGACGGTGAAGTCGACGCTTTCCAGTGCCTTGCCGGCCTGCAGGGTGAAGTTGCCGCCTGCCACGCCCCAGTGGCTGAAGATCGGCACGCGCCGCTCTGCGGGCAGCGCGGCCACCTCCTTCACGAGGATGGCGGCCTCGTCGTCATTGGCGACCAGCACGACGCATTTCGCGCCCGCCATCAGCAGCGAGTCGTACTTGTCGACCAGCGACGTGTCCTTGTAGTTGAACCACGCGGTATGCACGAGCCGCTGCTGCTTGTGTTGCTGGAAGTAGAGATCGCTCGCTGCCTTGTTGCTGCGGCCCCAGCCGGTGTTGATGACGAGCAGCCCCGGATCCCGGCACCCGCGTTTCGCCGCCTGCTGGAAGAGACCGGGCATCGCGATGCTGTCCCGCAGGGACAGGCGGAACACGCGGTTGGGTTTCATCTTGTTGTCGGTGATCGGGTCGGCCGAGGACCAGGGCGCCATCAGCAGCACGCCGGTTTCAGCGACGGTGGGCAGTTCTTCGATGAGGACCGGGCTGTACCGTCCCCCGAACACCGCGACGAGGTCCTGCATTTGCGCGAACTCGCGCAGGTTCTTGATGCCGCGCGCAGGGTTCGATCCGTTGTCGCGCGTGACCAGTTTGAGTTCGCGCCCACCGAGCACGCCACCCTTGGCATTGATCTCGCCGATGGCGATGCGCAGTCCGGATTCGATGGCCTGCGCGGACAGGCTGTTATCGAGGCTGAATTCGGCATCGAGTCCGATCAGGACCGGCGTCTTGTCGGCGGCCTGGGCCTGAAGGGAGGCCAGCAGCAGCGAGGCGGCCAGCGTCTTCATTAACTTCAGCATGGTGGCAAATGATCCCCAGCCCTTGGTCAGACTGGGATTCTAGCCCGATCTCGAGGCGTTTCGCGGGCTCAGCCGTAGTGGAAAACCGAACGGACGGGCGCGCCATGCACCTGTGCCGGCTCACCGCCCAGGCGCAGGTCGGCCAGCACGGCGATGGCGGCCAGGCTGTGACCGGAGGCGATGCAGAGGTCCGCCGCCGCCGCGAGCGTGCCGCCCGTGGCAAACACATCGTCGAGCAGAAGCAGGTTGCCCCGGCCCTGCTGCATCTCGAGCGTGGCCTCGCCGTATTCGAGCTTGTACGAGAGTTGCCGGACCGGTGGAGGAAGCTTGCCGGCCTTGCGGATCGGGATGAAGCCGAGCCGGCGTCGCGCGGCAAGACCTGCGCCAAGCACGAAGCCGCGCGCATCGACACCGGCGATCGCATCGATGGACCGCCATTCAGCTTCGGTCAGTAGCGCGTCCAGCGCATCCAGCGTCTGCGGGAAGTGATGGCGCAGCAGCGGGCTGAAATCGCGGAACAGGATGCCGGGCTCGGGGAAGTCCCGTGTTTCGATGATGTGGCGCTTGAGGGAGTCGTTCATCGTTTCCTATCCGGCGTAAGGGACGCCCGTCGTCAGGCAGGTCGCACAGCGTGCATGCCGAGGCGGGGTAAGCGAGGCGACGGCGTCGGCAAGGTCTGAACCCAGATCGTAGCCGGGTTCGTCATCGACAAAGGGACAGGGACTGAAGACCAGCGACGCGCCTCGACGCAGCAGCATCCGGCTGCGCGCGCAGGCCGTGTCAGGCAGAGGCACTGCCGTGGCCGGGGCCGGGGCGGTGGCTTCGGGTGCCTGCTGGCCCGGCCGACCCAGATCGGGCAGCGCCACCAGCGCCAGGTTTTCAGGCAAGGACTGGCGTCGCAGCAGTTGGCGGTAACGCTGCTCGATGGCCGCAACATCTTCGCCTTGCTGCGAGAGCCGCGTGATGCCGACCTCGAAACCGGCATCGGCCAGCAGCTTCAGGCCCTGCAGCGCCTTGCGGAAATTGCGGAAGCCGCGCTCGGCATCGTGCCGGGCCTCGTCAGGGTGGTCGATGCTGACCCGGAAGCTCGCGGCATGCGGCAGCCCCTGCAGTTGCGCCAGGTGGTGCGGACGGCGGATGAAGGGCGCCGTGCCGTTGGTCAGCACCAGCACCGGCCGCAGCGACAGCGCATGGCGCAGGATGCGCAGGATCTCGCGATGGATCAGCGGTTCGCCGCCGGTGAAACAGAACCGCTCCACGCCTGCGTGGGCGGCAGCGTCCAGTTGCGGGGCGAGCTCGTCGAAGGTCGGTGCCGGCAGTCGGGTATCGGCCGGGGCGGAGGCCTCGTGGCAGAAGGCGCAGCTGAGGTTGCAGGCCGTGCCGGTGTGCACCCAGAGCTCGCGGAACTGCGCGAGCCGGATGCCGTCCGCCGCGTTCATCGTCCGCGCAGCACGCGCCCCTTGTGGCGCTGCCAGTCGCGGTCCTTTTCGGAAGCGCGCTTGTCGTGCTGCTTCTTGCCCTTGGCCAGGCCGAGCCGCAGTTTCGCGCGGCCACTGCTCCAGTAGAGCTCGAGCGGCATGAGCGTATAGCCCTCGCGCTCGACGGCACCGAC
>CANGMU010000139.1 GCA_947454665.1 Pseudomonadota bacterium
CCCAGGCGCGCGCGAAGCGCGGCACCGACGTCTCCCTCACCCGCGACGCGGACGTGCTGGACACCTGGTTCTCATCGGCGCTGTGGCCCTTCTCGACGCTGGGCTGGCCGGAGAAGACGCCGGAACTGGCGCGCTACTACCCGGGCAACGTGCTCGTCACGGGCTTCGACATCATCTTCTTCTGGGTCGCCCGCATGATGATGTTCGGCCTGAAGTTCATGGACGACGTGCCGTTCAAGGAAGTCTACGTCCATGGCCTCGTGCGCGACGGCGAAGGCCAGAAGATGTCCAAGTCGAAGGGCAACGTCATCGACCCGCTCGACATCATCGACGGCATCACGCTGGACGCGCTGCTGACCAAGCGCACGACCGGCCTCATGCAGCCGCACCTGAAGCCCGCGATCGAGAAGGCCACGCGCAAACAGTTCCCGGCCGGCATCGAATCGCATGGCACCGATGCACTGCGCTTCACTTTCGCCGCGCTCGCGACGCAGAGCCGTGACATCCGTTTCGACCTGGGCCGCGTCGGCGGCTATCGCAACTTCTGCAACAAACTGTGGAATGCCGCGCGCTTCGCGCTGATGGTCACCGAAGACAAGCCCATCGCACCGGCCGGCACGGCACCGGCCTCGGTCGTGGACCGCTGGATCCTCTCGCGTCTCGGCCAGGCCATCGCGCGCGTGGAAACCGGCTTCGCCGAATACCGCTTCGACTACGCCTCGACCGCCCTCTATGAGTTCACGTGGTACGAGTTCTGCGACTGGTACCTGGAACTCATCAAGCCCGTCCTGAACGGCGATGACGAGGCGGCTGCTGCGGCAACGCGGCGCACGCTGCTCACCGTGCTGGAGGCGCTGCTGCGCGCCCTGCACCCGATCATGCCCTTCATCACCGAAGAGATCTGGCGCCGCGTCGCGCCGCTGGCCGGCGTCACGGGTGAAACGCTGATGCTGGCCGCCTGGCCTGCACCTGCCGGTTTCCCGCAGGATGCGGTCGCCGAGTCCGAAGTCGAATGGATCAAGGGCATCGTGCTCGGTGTGCGGCAGGTGCGCGGCGAAATGGATATCAGCCCGGCGAAGAAGCTGCCGCTGCTGGTGCGCAATGCGAATCCTGTGGACCGCGACGGTTTTGCGCGGCATGAAGGCTTCCTTGGCCGGCTGGCAGGGCTTGAGTCGGTGCAACTGCTATCTGATGACGAAACGGCGCCGCCGGCCGCCGCAGCCGTCGTGGGAGAGGTTACGCTGCTCGTGCCGATGGCGGGCCTGATCGATCCGGCCGCTGAACTGACGCGCCTGACCAAGAAGCTCGAGAAGACGCGCCAGGAAATCTCCAAGGCAACGGCGAAGTTGTCGAACGCGAACTTCGTGGCCAACGCACCGGCAGAAGTGGTCGAACAGGAGCGCGAGCGCATCGCGCAGTTCGAACACACGGCAGAGAGCCTGGAACGCCAGATCACCCTCGTGAAGGGTTTGCTGGACGCCGGCTGACGACAGGCCCGACATGGATCGCCTGGCCGCTTCGCTCTCTGCCTCGCTGGCGGCACTCGACCGGGTGATCCTCGGCAAGCCCGTGCAACTGAGGCTTGCACTGGCCTGCCTGCTCGCGCGCGGACACCTGCTGCTGGAAGACGTCCCTGGCGTCGGCAAGACGACGCTCGCCCAGGCCCTGGCGCAGGTCCTGGGCCTCGCTACCCAGCGCGTACAGTTCACCAGCGACCTGCTGCCGGCCGACGTGCTCGGCGTCTCGATATTCGATCGCCACTCGCAGGCCTTCGAGTTCCGGCCCGGTCCGGTCTTCACGCAGCTGCTGCTGGCCGATGAAGTGAACCGCGCCAGCCCACGCACGCAGAGCGCGCTGCTCGAGGCCATGGAAGAGCAGCAGGTCAGTCTCGACGGCAGTACGCATGCCCTGCCCGCGCCATTCTTCGTCGTGGCCACGCAGAACCCTCTCGAACAGGCCGGCACTTACCCCCTGCCCGAGTCGCAGCTCGACCGCTTTCTGATGCGCATCAGCCTCGGTTATCCGGCACCCGCGCTGGAACGCGAAGTCCTGCAGGACAGCGGACGCCACGCCCGCACCGGAGGCCTGGAGGCCGTGCTCGATCCGGCTGCCGTGCTGGCCCTGCAGGCGCGTGTCGGCGAGATCCACGTCGCACCCCTGCTGCTCGATTATGTGCAGGCACTGATCGCCCACACCCGTCGTGACGCCACGCTGCAGCTCGGCCTTTCGCCCCGCGCGGGCCAGGGTCTGGTGCGTGCCGCACGCGCCTGGGCCCTCCTGCAGGGACACAGCGGCGTGCTGCCGGAGGACGTGCAGGCCGTGTTGCCGGCCGTCGCCGGTCATCGCCTCGTGCCGCGCGGCCATCGTGACCGCGACGCGGGTCGGGACGTGGTGGCGGCGCTGCTCGCAGCGGTGCCCGTCCCGGCCTGAGCGTGGCCGCCTCGCGCCCCTTCGAGTGGCTGCGTCGCCGGGGCGAATCCGTCGCGCAACGCTGGTCGCGACGTCGGCAAGGCCTCGACCGGATCCCGCTGACGTTGCACACGCGCAGGCTCTACATCCTGCCCACAGCCAGCGGTCTGCTGTTCGCCGCTACGGTGCTGGCGATCCTTGCAGCAGGGCTCAATTACGCCAACGGCCTGGTGCTTTTGCTCGGCTTCTTCCTCGCCGGCACAGGACTGTCCGGCCTGCATCAGACGCATCGACGACTGCTCGGTCTCGTCGTGGAATCGCTGACTCTGGACGGCGCACATGCCGGGTCCGCCCTGAGCTTGCGGCTTTGCCTGGGAGAAGCACGCGGGCAGGCCGCCGATGACTACCAGCTGTCGCTGCGCGATGAGCACGGCAAGCTGCTGCAGGCCCATGGCGAAGGCCCTGCCGAAGCACCGACGTTCACCCTTCTTCCTGTAGCCACGCAGCGTGGTCGCTGGCAGCTCCCGCCGCTGCGTCTGGACTGCGAAGCGCCCACCGGGCTTTTTCGCTGCTGGGTCTGGTTGCACATGGAGGCATCCGCCCTCGTCTTCCCGAGGCCCGCAGGGAACACACCGATGCCGGCTGCGCCAGATGACGAGGGCCACGCGGAGGGCTCGACGTCCGGACAGGAAGAGTGGTTTGCCTTGCGCCCCTTCCGCGATGGTGATTCGCCCCGGCATGCCGCGTGGAAGAGCCATGCACGCGGCCAGCCTCTGCAGTCGCGTGAATGGCGCGGACTATCCGGCAATCGGCATGTGTTCGATTACACCCAGCTCGCGGGCCTCGACCTGGAATCCCGTGTGTCGCAACTCACCGCCTGGGTGCTGGAAGCGACGCGACGCGGCGATTCCTTTGCCCTGCAGCTGCCCGGTCGCCGTATCGAAACGGGAAGCGGCGCCCAGCACCAGCAGGACTGCCTCGAGGCCCTGGCGCTGCACGGACTTCCGACGTGACCGTCGCGGCGCCCGCACCCGCGTCGACGGAACGCGCGCTGCGACTGCCCTTCGCGGCCCTGGCCTTTGGCGTCCTGCTGCATGCCGATCGCATGCCCCTCTGGTGCAGCCTGACGGCACTCGCCGCGCTCATCTGGCGCCTTGGCGCCGGCCAGACCCGGTGGCGGCTGCCGCCGATCTGGCTGCGAACGATCCTGACGCTCGCACTGGTCGTTCTCGTGGGCAGTCTGTTCCGGAGCCTGGGTGGCCTGACCGCCGGCAGCGCGCTCCTCATCACGATGGGTTCGTTGAAGCTGCTGGAAACGCGTACGGTCCGAGATGGGCGCATCCTCGTGGGCACGGCGCTTTTCCTGCTCGTTGCGGCCTGTCTCGATCGACAAGGGCTCGCCCGTCTGCCGCTGTACGCCGCTTCCACCGTGCTGTCCGTCGCAGCGCTGCTGGCTCTGGGCAGTTCAGCGATCGGGGCATCACCGCGCCTGGCCGTGCTGCGTGCGGGCCGTGACCTCGCCTTCGCGCTGCCCTTTGCGATCGCCTGTTTCCTGTTCTTCCCGCGCTTCGCCGGACCGCTTTGGGGCGCGCCGGAAGGCTCACGCGCCATCACCGGTCTGTCGGACGAGATGAGTCCCGGCAGCATCACGGAACTCGCGATCTCGGACGAGATCGCGTTCCGCGTCCGCTTCGACGGACGCGCACCCTCGCCACGGCAACGTTACTGGCGTGGCCCCGTGCTGCACGACTTCGATGGCTTCACGTGGCGACGCGGCTCGATACCACGTTTCCAAGCCGCACCGCTCGCAGGGGACGGCGGGACGCTGAAGCAGGACATCACACTCGAACCCAACGGCAGGGGCTTTGCCTTCGCACTCGATACACCGGACTCGGTGGAACCTTCCGCAGCCACACGCATCCTGCTCGACACAGACCGACAGTTGCGGCTGTTGCGCGCGCCATCGCAACCGGTCCGCTATACCGTGTTCTCGCGCCTCGATCCGCAGGATGCGACAGCCTTGCGCGCATGGCAGCGAAAAGCGGATCTGGATCTGCCCGCACGCAGCAACCCGCGCAGCCTTGCGTTGGCCCAGGCACTGCGCGACTCGAATCCGCGTGATGCGGACTTCGCGCAGGCCGCGCTCGGCTATCTCCGGCGCGGCGACTTCCGGTATTCACTGACACCACCCCCCTTGCAGCAGGACTCCGTCGACGACCTGCTGTTCCGGACACGTGAAGGCTTCTGCGGGCATTTCGCTTCAGCCTTCGCCCTGCTGATGCGGGCCGGCGGTGTGCCAGCCCGTGTCGTCACCGGATACCTCGGTGGCGAATGGAACGGCTATGGTGGCTATTTCACCGTCCGCCAGGCGGAGGCCCACGCGTGGACCGAGGTCTGGCTCGAGGATCGCGGCTGGACACGCATCGATCCGACAACCGTGGTGCAACCCGCCCGACTCGAGGCATCGCTGCGTACGCTGCTGCCGGATGAATCCTTCGGAGGCAGTCTGCTGCAGGCGCCGTGGACGAGGTCACTGTTCGACTACTGGGACGCCGGCAACCAGTGGTGGCAGCGGCGCGTGGTCGGTTTCAACCTGCAGTCACAACGCGGCTTGCTGGATCGCATCGGCCTGCCCGATGCGGACTATCGGCTGCTCGCCGTACTCTGCGCCGGCGTGGCCGGGCTATGGCTGAGCCTGGTGGCCTGGCGGCTGCGACGCGAGACGGGCTTGCGCAGGGATCCTCTATCGCGCGCTTGGAATGAGCTTCGCGAGGCCTTGGCCCGCGGCGGCGTCGCCAGCCCGCAGCAGGCCGGCCCCCTCGACCTCGCGCGACGGGGCGCCCAGATCTGGCCCGACCTGGGTCCACAGCTGGAGTCCATCGCCCGCGACTACGCAAATCTGCGCTATGCCGCGGAGGGCGCTGCAGACGGAATCGATGCGCAGGGACTGCGTCATCGCATCCGCCTGCTGTTGCCGCGGCTGCGGCGTTCTACGATGCACTCGAAGCCGGCGGATCCTGAACGCGCAACAAGATCAGCCCACCGCTGATGAAGAGGATCGAGACCGACAGGATCGATCCGCGCGAAGAACCGGTCAGCAGCGCGACGAAGCCGACCAGCAAGGGGCCGATGACCGTGCCGAATTTGCCGACCATGTTGTAGAAACCGAAGAACTCCGCCGCCTTGCCCACTGGCACGAGGCGGCCGAAGAACGAGCGCGACAAGCTCTGCACCCCGCCCTGCACCAGCCCCACGACGACCGCCATCGCGAAAAACTCCGCGACCGTGTCGAGGAAATACGCCCACACGCTGACACCTGTATAGATGACGAGGCCCGCGAGCACCGCGCGACGCGGACCGAAGCGCTCGCCGAGCCGGCCGAACAGCAAGGCCGCCGGAAACGCAACGAACTGCACCAGCAACAAGGCCCCGAGCAGCGCCTTGCTGTCGAAGCCCAGGGCCATGCCGTAGTCGATGGCCATCTTGATGATCGTGTTCACGCCGTCGATGTACAGCCAGTAGGCGATGAGGAAGGTGAACATCCCGCGATAGGCCCGCACCCGAGACAGCGTGCCACGCAGCTCCTTAAAGCCCTCGGAGATTGCCGCCATCGCGCCGATTCTCCGGTTGCCACCACGCTCGCGCACGAACAGCGCCAGCGGCACCGAGAACACCAGCCACCACAGCGCCACCGACAGGAAGGACCAGCGGACCGCTTCCGCAGCACCGGCGAGGCCGAACCACGCCGGCTTCACGACCATCATCAGGTTCACCGTGAAGAGCAGCCCGCCACCGAGGTACCCCAGCGCATAGCCCAGTGCAGACACGCGGTCGAAGTCCTTCGGTTCTGCCACGTCCAGCAAGAGGGAGTCGCTGAAGACGAGACCGCCGTTGAAGCCCAGCGTACCCAGCGTGAACAGCACCGCGGCCACGCCCCAC
>CANGMU010000140.1 GCA_947454665.1 Pseudomonadota bacterium
AGGTCGGGATCGTGACCACCCGATGCGAGCCCGACTCGAAGAGGCCCAGCTTCGGCGCGCCACGGCGGCCGCGGATCGCGAGCCGCGCACGCATGCGGAAGCCCTGCAGGCTCCCGGAGACGACCTGCACGGGCGGCAGCCCATGGACCTGCGCCATCACGTCGAGCAGGGACTTCGCACGCGAATCGATGCCCGGCTCGCCATAACGGGGGCAGCCCGGGCACGGTGGCCGGTGCGGACAGGGATTCACGCGAGGACGGACTCGAGGGCTGCGGGGAACTTGCGGTCAGCGCCTGCAGTCATGAACATGGTCGGGATCCTGTCGTTCAACGTCGGAATCGAGGATATCACCATGTACCTGAAGCACTGGATGGCCGCGTCGTTGCTGGGCCTCGCCGCGGGCGCCGCGATCGCACAGGCCCCGCCGGGAGGCGGTCCGCCGCCGGAGATGCGCGCAGCGATGGAGGCGATGCGGACCGCCTGCGCCGATGATTTCAAGACCACCTGCGCGGGCAAGGAAGGCCGCGAACGGATGATGTGCCTGCGCGAGAACCAGGCGAAGCTGAAGCCGGCCTGCAAGGCGGCGATGGACAAGATGCCGATGATGGGGCCCGGCGCCGGCCGCGGTCCGGGTGGTGGCCCGCCGCGCTGAAAAAAAGGCCGGGCACCCTCGCGGGTCCCGGCCTTCTTGCTGAAGGGGTGAACCTTACAGCGTGTTTTCGAGCACCAGCACGCCGGAGCCCGTGTTCGAGATCGGCGCGTGGTAGTGCTTGTGCACGACCTTGACGTTCGACTGCAGCGCGCCACGCATGACGAGCCACATGATCGTCTCGATGCCCTCGGTGCCGGCGCGACGCATGATCTCGGAGTTGCTGAACTTCGTTAACCACTCCGGGTCGCTCGCGATGCGGTCCATGGTCTCGAGGTCGAACTCGACGTCGATGAGGCCGGCACGCTCACCCTGCAGCTGGTGCGACATGCCACCGGTGCCGAAGACGACGACCTTCAGGTCCTCTTCGTAGGATTCGACCGCATGACGCAGCGCCTGGCCGAGCTTGTAGCAGCGAAGTGCCGTCGGCACCGGGTGCTGCACGGTGTTCACCGCCAGCGGGATCGTCGTGACCGGCCACACTTCATGCGTGCCATAGAGCGCGCGGATCGGGTTCACGAAGCCGTGGTCGACCAGCATCTCCTGGCAGGTGCAGATGTCGATTTCCTGCTCGACCAGCTTCTCGGCGATGTGCCAGGAGAAGGCGGCGTCGCCCTTGAACGGCGCGACCGGCTTCAGCGCCCAGCCCTCGTCGGCGTTCTCGTACTTGTCCGCGCAGCCGAGCGCGAAGGTCGGCACCTTGTCGAGAAAGAAGTTCAGGCCGTGATCGTTGTAGACCACGATCGCGACGTCCGGCTTGTGCTGTTCCAGCCAGGCCTGCGCCGGCTTGTAGCCGTCGAAGAAGCGCTTCCAGTACGGCTCCTGCTGCAGGTTGTTGGCAATCGCATTGCCGACCGCAGGGATGTGCGAGCTCGTGATGCCGCCGATGATCTTAGCCATTCCAGTAACCTCCACGCTTTTCCAGACGCTCGACGAGGCCCTCGCCCTTGGCCAGCAGCTTCGCCTGGAATTCCTTGGTGGTAATTCCCTGGAACTGCGCACCCGCGTCCTGCACCGAGGTGCCGCGCGGGATCGCCATCTTCGCCATGTAATAAATGTTTGCCCCGGCACGCAGCATGCCGAGGAAGTCCTTGTTCAGGACGAAATCCTTGTACTTGCCCGCCACGCCGTACTTGTCGCAGTAGGCGGCCGGATCACGGTCGAACTCGTCGCGGTTGCTCTCTTCGCAGAAAGAGAACAGCAGCTTGTTCAACGGGTACGCGCCGTGCGCGTGCTTGCCGTCGAAGACGTAGGTCCCCGGGATGTCCTCGTAATCGTGTTTGGTCCAGTTCATGGCGCGAACCCTTGTTGCAAGGTCATGATGGTTGCTTCGGCAGCTAAAATTATACCGCGAACTGCCGATCCCGGGTGCGCGGAACTGCCGCAGTGGCCTAGGGGGTTCTACGGCCCTTTTTCAATGCCATCGACGTGCGACTTGAGGGCCATGCGATCCAGCGTGGCCAACGGCAACTGCGTCAGCAGGACAATGCGGCTTTCCAATTCACGCAGCACCTTGTGGAAGACCGCCTCGCGGGATGCCACGTCGATCTGCTGCAGCGGATCCTGCACGCTCCAGTGCGCGGTCACCGGATGACCGGGCCACACGGGGCAGACTTCGCCGGCCGCGTCGTCACAGACCGTGATGATGAGGTCCATCACCGGTGCACCGGGGCCGGTGAACTCATCCCAACTCTTGCTGCGTAAACCCTCCGTGGGCAGGTTCACATGGCGCAGCAGGTCGAGCGCCATCCGGTCCACCGTACCAATCGGAAAGCTACCCGCACTGAAGGATTCGAAGCGCCCATGTCCGGCATGTCGCAGCAGGCATTCCGCGAGGATGCTGCGCCCGGAATTGCCGGTGCACAGGAACAGGACGTTGAAAGGTCGGCGTTCCACGGTATGGCTCCTGCAAAGCGGACGAGCATGCCCGCCGCGCGATGACAATCAGGTGAAGGGCACGCCACATCCACCGAGCCCGCAATACCCATTGGGATTCTTGTGCAGGTATTGCTGGTGGTAGTCCTCGGCGTAATGGAACGTCGTGGCTTCATCGATCGTGGTCGTGATGTGACCGCGACCGGCGGCTGTCAATGCCAACTGATAGGCATCGCGCGAGGCTTCCGCGGCAGCGCGCTGCGCGACATCGTGCACCTGGATCACGGAGCGGTACTGCGTGCCGACATCGTTGCCCTGACGCATGCCCTGCGTGGGGTCGTGCGATTCCCAGAAAGCCTTCAGCAGCGTCTCGTAAGCGATGACGGCGGGATCGAACACGACGAGCACGACTTCGGCGTGGCCCGTGCTGCCGGAACAGACCGCCCGATAGGTCGGATCGGGCGTCTGCCCGCCTGCATACCCCACGGCAGTCGTGAAGACCCCGGGCAGGCGCCAGAACAGGCGTTCAGCCCCCCAGAAGCAGCCTAATCCAAAGACGGCGCGCTGCAGGGTCGACGGAAAGGGACCAAGGATCGGATGGCCATTGACGGCATGTTGGGTGCTCATCCCTCCACCGTGCCGCGCCGACGGCCCGTTTTCAAGGGCGGGGCGCTATCATTGCGCGATGAGCATCCAATCCGCCCACAACCTGCGTCCGGCGCAGGCAAACACCCCGGCCGCCCGCCCCTACGGCGTGCGCGTGAGCCTCAAGCTCAACGATCCCTTCCGCAAGATCCTGGGGCCCGACTGGCAACGCGTGCACTGGTATTCGGACGCGACTGAGCGCGATGCGGCGCTGGACGAAATGAGCCGCCGCCATGATTACAGCCGGCCGCAGGATGCGCCCGCGCTGGTGTTCTCGAAGATCGAAAGCCGCGTTTAAGGCTCGAGCGGCTGGACGGCCAGCCGCAACCCCAAGGCGCGCAACAACGCGTTGAGGCTGCGCAGTTCCGGATTGCCCTGCTTCGACAGCGTTCGGTACAGCGTCGTCGGATTGAGCTTCGTCATATCTGCGAGCTTGGCAATGCCGCCTTGGGCATCGGCCAGTCTCCGCAACGCCAACAGCAGTTCCTGCTCATCTCCGTCTTCCAGGACTGCATTGACATAGGCCGCAGCGAACTCCGTGTCGGCCTTCAAGCTCGCTACCGTGGCGGCGTCGTGACTGCGCGAAACAGCCGTATTTGCAGGGACCGGCATCAGCATCTCCGTCGATAGTCTTTGAAGTAGGCCACGGCGCGGTCGATATCAGCCGACTGAGCCTTCTTCGGACCACCACACAACAACAGCACCAGGTTGCCTGCCTCCATCGCGAAATAGACCCTGTACCCGGGTCCGACATCGACGCGGAGTTCCCGAACGCCATCCCGCAGGTATTTCTGATCGCCCAGATGTCCCAGGGACAATCGATCGATCCGACGGAGAATGGCCACACGCCCCTTCAGGTCAGGCAACGCATCGAGCCAAGTCTGAAAAGGATCTTTGCCCGCAGCGGTCAGATAGTGAACGATCTGCATGACAATCTTCGCTTAAAAGCGAAGACCGGACAAGGGATGTTTGTGGACGTCGTGCATGCGGCGGAGTGTCCGACGCAAGACTGAGGCCAGGACCGACGGTGAACGCGTTCCTGGGTGTTTTGGCGAGATTCCTCGGCTAAAACTAGAAGCCGCGGCCGAGGAACAGGTAGAACGCGCTGCGGCCGTGGTCGTCGTAGCCGACCGCGAGGAAGGCGGGGCCCAGAAAGGTCTCCGCACCGAAGAACAGGCTCGCGTCCTTGCGGACCGTGGCCAGCTTGACGTCGCGACCGGTTGCCCAGGCGTTGCCGGCCTCGACCGACATGCCGGCGTACAGCGGCACGTTCAGGAAGCCTTCGCCACCGCTGCCGACCTTGCGGTAATAGATCAGGCGCGAGATCGCATAATGCGGCGCCTGCAGCGCATCCGGCGTCAGGCCCGACAAGTTCAGGAATCCGCCCAGCGGAAAATAACTGCGGGCACTGGCCTGCGCGGGTTCGAGCAACGTGCCGGCGGAAGTCCAGAAGATTGCCGTGTTGCGGCCACTGGTCCGTGCCATCCGCATATCAAGCGTGACGGAATCTGAGATGCGATCGGGCGCCTGGTCCCGCAGCACGCCGCGCCACTCGAATCGCAGCGCATTGCCGTTGCGGGGAAATGCCGCGCTGTCGATGCTGTCGAAGGTATAGCGAGTGAAGTATTCCCGCGTACGGAACTCCTGCCGCGGTTGGGTCGTGTCACCCAAGCGCACGCGTGAACTGCCCGCTTCGCGCTCGAGGCCGAAACGCATTTCGCCGGTATTCCCGACCTCGCGGCCAATGTCGAAGCCATAGCGCGCACTGCGCACGCGCAAGGTGCCCACCTGCTCCTCGTCGACGACCTGCGGCACGTTGCGGACCTGGAACAGGGCGTGGGGGGATGCGAACCAGCGGAAGGCATGCGAGAAAGGCAGGAACAGTTCCGTGCCCAGGCGCGGATTCGCGCCGACCTGGAAATCCAGCGTCCATTCCGCGCCGTAGTGGTTCAGCTCGGTCATCACCAGACGGGCCGCGGCATCGAAACTGGAATTGCCGGCGAAATCATCCTGCAGCCGCAGCCCTGCGCGCACGTAGTTAGGACCCCAGGCATTGCTGCGCGCCTTGATCGCGAGGTCCACGTCGCCATCCGGCGCAGCGGGGTCGACCGGTTGCAGCGTGTAGTCCAGCGACTCCAGCGTGCCCTGCCCGTAATAGCGGTTCAGCCGTGAGCGCAGGCGCGCGACGTCCAGCGGCTGGCCGGCAAACGAACCGAACAGCGCGTCGATCGGTTCGGCGTGGGCTTCTGACCCGGCCTCGGCGTGCACCTCGCGGATCCGGGGCGGCGGCGCATTCCCGGCATGTCGACGCGCGAGGTATTGCTCGTGCTCGGCCGGCGACAGGGACAGGCGTGCCAGCGGCGCAAGGCGCTCCCGCGCGCCTTGTTCGCCGACGGCAATCGAATGATCGAGGTGCGTGAAGTCGAAGGACGAGGCATCGCCCAGCGGCGGCTCGATGAGGATGTCCGCCTCGCCCAACGTGGCGCGCTGCCGGTCGGCGTCACGGCGGATCAGGATCGCGAGCATCTGGCTCGACACGCTGGTCACCGAACCGAGGCGCTCGCGCGAGGCCAGGGGATAACCGACATCGACGACGATCAGGCGATCGACGCCCATCGCACGCATGACGTTGATGGGCAGGTTTTCGGCGATGCCGCCGTCGACCAGCAGCTTGCCGTCGCGCTCGACCGGCGCAAACAGCCCGGGCACCGACATGCTGGCGCGAATGGCCATGGCCAGATCGCCGTGGTCCATGACCACGGGACGGCCGGTTTCCAGGTCGGTGGCCACGGCCCGGAACGGCGTGGGCAGGTGGTCGTAATCCACCGGATTGCCGGCGCGCTGCGTGAGCTCCCGCAGCTTGAGGGCCAGCTTCTGGCCCTGCGAGAGGCCCTGGGGCATGAGGAATTTGCCGCCTCGGAAGCCCAGCGGCAGCTGCACGAGGAAGGATTCGTCCTCCCGCTTGCGACGCATGGCCAGGTCGTTGCGGCGCGGCCGGTCGCGGAACGCGTCCTGCCAGTCCACGTCCGACATGATCTGTTCGATCTCGAGACCCGAATAGCCGGCCGCGTAAAGACCGCCGACCACCGCGCCCATGCTGGTGCCGGCGATGGC
>CANGMU010000141.1 GCA_947454665.1 Pseudomonadota bacterium
AATCCCATCGCCTGGATCTCGGCGACCTTCACATGGAGGTCAGGGAAAAAGAACACGTCAACATTCCACTTTGGTTGGGTGTCGGCGCGCTGGTTGCGGGGGCTGCCCTGTTCGTGACCGCGGGCAGGCGTTAGTCAGCCCTTTATCAAATCGGAGTATTGAAATGAAAAGTGTATCGGCAGGTTTCATGGCGTTGTTTGCGGCATTCGTGCTCTCGGGTTCGGCACTGGCGGCGGATCCCCATGGGGATACGATCCGGCTGTTCAAGAACGCAGGTGAAAGCGGCAAATTCTTCGAAAAGAGTTATGGCTATGCCGTGTTCCCGAACATCGGCAAGGGCGGGCTCGGCATCGGCGCTGCTTTCGGCAAGGGCCGTGTCTATGAGAAGGGCAGGCTTGTCGGCGACGTGTCCCTGACACAGTTGAGCGTTGGCTTGCAGGCAGGTGGGCAGGCCTTCAGCGAAATGATCTTCTTCGAAGACAAGGGATCCTTCGACGAGTTCACGTCCGGCAACTTCGAGTTCGGTGCGGACATCGGCGCCGTGGCGATCACCGCCAGCGCGAACGCCAGCGCCAGTACGGAAGGCGGTGCGTCGGCTGGCGCCAGTGGCGACAAGAAGGATGCCGTCGCCACGGGAGGCTTCCACTCGGGTGTGGCGGTCTTCACGATCGCCAAGGGCGGGCTGATGTACCAGGCTGCCGTCGGGGGGCAGAAGTTCTCCTACAAGCCGCGCGGCCGGAAGAACTGAAAAAACCGATCTAACTGGACCCAAGGGCTCGCCTTGGGTCCGGCCTTTCCCTAGAATGCGCGGGCACCTCGACGTCCCCATCGTCTAGAGGCCCAGGACACTGCCCTTTCACGGCGGCGACAGGGGTTCGAATCCCCTTGGGGACGCCATCTTTACTTCGCGAAGTCGAAGAGGTCTTCGGACACCGGGCGCTGCATGCCCTGCTCGTGGTACTTCTCCCAGATCTGCGCCCACGGGCGACCGTAGAAATCGGGCAATTCGTATTCGATCTTCTCGCCCGGCGCCACGGCCGTGGCCTTGCCCTTGACCGGCAGGATGGTCGGGATGCACTCGATGAAGGCGTAGGGATCGACGTCCTTGAAGCCGCCGGCGCGATCGAAATTGCGCACGATGCGGATCGGCTCCACCAGCGCCTCCGGATCGTAGAACACCGTCTCGTGGTTGAGGCCGGTCACGATGCCCTTCGCATCGCGCAGGGGCGTGTAGATCTCGATCGTTTGCATCTTGTTCGAGAACTCGAACACGCCATGGGCCGTCCAGCCCTGGATGTTGGACGTCCAGGTGATCAGGCTGTCGCGGTCCCAGAAGCCGACCGTCTCGCCATACCAGCGCGGCACGTCGGCGCCGAGGCGCGGCACTGTGCCGGCCGTGTTGAAGCTGCGATCGACGTTGATGTTCGTGATGAAGTTGCGCGCCAGGCCCGCGGTGACCTGCACGAGGTCGGGCGTGGCGATGACGTAATGCGGTTGCACCCAGGTCGAGAAGACGTACCAGCGGCGCATGAAGCCTTCCGGCCAGCAGTACTGCGAAGGCCATTGCGGCGCGTTCGTGTTGCCCTGGTGGTAGAGGTCCTGCACCAGGCGCTTCTGGTATTCCGGCGTCAGCAGGGAAAGGATCGTCGGGATCTGGTTCGACAGCATCATCGAATACCAGTTTTCGACCAGCGCACGCTGGTAGTAGGCCCCGGACCATTCCTTCGCGAGCTTGTCGGCGCTCGGCTTGCTGGGGCCACCCCGACGGCGTGTCTCGGCCATCAGGGCTTCGTAATGTGCCTGCGCCGTCTTGAATCCATAAGGGCTGACGATGGCCCTGCGGGGATAGTCGACGTCGCAGCGTCCCCAGGCCGCAGATCGCGGCGGATCGTCGCCGATCACTTTCTGGAAGATCGCGCCGCGCTGGTTCTCCAGGCCCTCGGGACTGTTGCAGCGGAAGTATCTCGGGTCGGTCCACAAGGCCCGATCAGCGTAGAAATCCTTCGACGTGAAAAGGTCGACGGGCAGGGGCGAGATGCCCGGCGGTGTCGCGCCATTCCAGGCGCTGCCGAAGCTCGGTGCCTCGGCGCCCGGCGGACCCTGCATCTTCATCGGACCGACGAAAGGCATGGGCTGCAGCCGCTGGAAGGATTCGATGATCCGGTCGAGCGGCGAGAGTTTCGGGTCGCGCGAGAACGGAATCGTCGGCAGCGAAGCGGCCAACGGCGCCCCGCGGCCGACGCTCTTGAAGCCGGGATCCGCGACCTGTTGGGACTCGGCCCGAGTGGCCAGACCGCAAGCGACCAGAACCACTGAGGCGAAACGGACCCATTGCCTGAGGCGTGGATACAACGCTCTGGTCCGATCTGGATTCGTCTGCTTTGCCATGTTCTCGGGTCCGTGTTGAATTAAAAGACGCGGCGTTTTGAAACGCTAGTCTGGATGGTCGACATAACAAGAGGGAGTTCAATGAACCTGCATAAGATTGCCGGGCTGCTGGCACTGCTGGTCGCGCTTGTCGGGGGCTTCGTTTCGATCCCCTACGCAGCGCTTGTGCTGTTGGTGCTCGGCCTGATTGCTGGCTGGGGCGTCGCTCCTGAGCATCAGGTCCGGGTCATGGTCAGCGGCATCGTGCTGGCCATACCGGCGGCGCACGTGCTGGATGCCGTGCCGGGCGTCGGCCCGCAGCTCAGCGCCGTGATCGCGGGCCTGGTGGCGTTCTCGGGATCTGCTGCGATCACGATCGTCATCCGCAACATGATCCTGCGCTTCAAGCCTTGATCAACGGGAAGGCGCACCTTGCGGTGCGCCTTCCCGGCATCACGACATCAGACCAGCGTCACGCCCGAGCGCGTGAACGGCAGCGCGTGCAGCGACTTGCCGGACAGCGCGAGGATCGCGCCGGCAACCGCCGGGCCGATCGGCGGCAGGCCTGGTTCACCGATGCCGGTTGGCTTCGCGCCGCCCGCCACGAAGTGAACGTCCACCGCCGGCATCTGGTTCAGGCGCAGCACCGGCTGGTCGTGGAAGTTCGACTGCTCGACCTTGCCATCCTTCAGCGTGATACCACCCTGCGCCACCGCACCGAGGCCGAGACCGATCGAGGATTCGACCTGCATCTTGACCACGTTCGGGTTGATGACGAGGCCGCAGTCCACGCCGCAGACGACGCGCTCGACCTTGTATTTGCCGGCCGCCACCTGGCGGACCTCGGCCACTTCCGCGACCACCGAGCCGAAGCACTCGTGCACGGCGATGCCGCGCGACATGCCGGCCGGCAGCTTCTGGCCCCAGCCGGCCTTCTCGGCCGCGAGGTTCAGCACGGCAAGATGACGCGGCTGCTTGGCGAGCAGGCTGCGGCGCAGCTCCAGCGGGTCCTTGCCCGTGGCACGCGCGACTTCGTCAAGGAAGTTCTCGGTCGCGTAGGCGGTGTGCGTGGAGCCCACCGAACGCCACCACTGCACGGTGACTTCCGACTTCGGTGAATGCACGTCGACCGTGAGGTTCGGCACGTCATAGGGCAGGTTCGCGGCACCTTCGATCGACAGCGGATCGATGGGCGCGCCCGGCGGCATCAACGGCGTGCCGTCGAGGATCGACTGGCCGACAAGGCGGTGTTCCCAGCTGACCAGGTTGCCCTTCGCGTCGAGGCCGGCCTTCAGCGCGTGGAAGAACGCCGGGCGGTAGAAGCCGCCGTGCATGTCGTCCTCACGCGACCAGACCAGCTTGACCGGCTTGCCCTGGCCGCCGGCCTTGGCGATGGCCACGGCTTCCTGCACGAAGTCCGACTTCGGGTTCGAACGACGGCCGAAGCTGCCACCGGCGAACAGCGAGTTGATCTTCACCTGCTCGGGCTTGATGCCCAGCAGCGCCGCGGCCAGGGTCTGGTCCATGGTCTGCAGCTGCGCGCCGGTCCACAGCTCGCAGCCGGCGTCGGTGATGTGCGCGACGCAGTTCAGCGGCTCCATCGCGGCATGCGGCAGGTAGGGGAACTCGTAGGTCGCTTCGACGAAGCGCACGGCGCCGGCCTTCGTGACATCGCCGACCTTCTTCGCCTCGACGCCCGGCTTCGCAGCCAGCGCCTTGTACTCGGCGAACATCTGGTCGGTGCCCTTGGTGTAAGCCTTGCTCTCGTCCCAGACGACCTTCACGGACTCGCGGGCCTTCTTGGCCGTCCAATAGTCCTTGGCGATGACGGCCACGCCCTCGCGCACGCTGTGCTTGAACTGCACGACGTCCGACACACCGGCGATGGCCTTGGCGGCCGTGGCGTCGAAGGACTTCACGGTCGCGCCGAACTTCGGCGGCGCGATGATCACGGCCACCTTCATGTCCGGCAGCTTCACGTCCTGCGTGTAAGTGGCGGTGCCAGTTGCTTTGGCCTTCGCATCGACGCGGGCGGCGTCCTTGCCGATCAGCACGAACTGCTCGGGCTTCTTGAGCGCGACGTCCTTCGGCACGGCGAGCTGGGCGGCCCGGCCGGCCAGTTCACCGAACTTCGCCGACTTGCTCTTGCCTGCGTGCGAGACGACGCCGGCACTCACGGTGATTTCCGCAGCGGGGACGCCCCACTGATCCGCCGCGGCGGCGACCAGCATGGCGCGCGCCACGGCACCGGCCTGGCGCATCTGCTCCCAGGACGAGGCCATCGAGTTGCTGCCGCCGGTGCCCTGCATCGGGCCGAAGCCCGGGTTCGCGTACTTCGTCGGATCAGCCGGGGCCGCCTCGACGACGACCTGGTTCCAGTCGGCATCGAGCTCTTCGGCGATCAGCGTGGCAAGGCCGGTGAAGACGCCCTGGCCGATTTCGGCATTGCGCGCGATCACGGTGACCACGTTGTCGCTGCCGACGCGCAGGAAGGGGCCCGGCGCCAGCGTGCCAGCCACGGGGCCCTTGGCCGCGCAGGCAGTCAGCAGCGGGCCTGCGGCGATAGCCAGGCTCAATGCACTGCCAGCCTTCAGCACGCCGCGGCGCGTGACGACGGGCTGGTCGCTGACGTTCAGGATGGAAAACGACTTGTCGTTGTTCATGGTTGCTTACCTTCAGGCCAGGGCCGCGGCAGCGCGCTTGATGGCGGCGCGGATGCGGACGTAGGTGGCGCAGCGGCAGATGTTGCCGCTCATGGCCGCGTCGATGTCGGCGTCGGTCGGTGCCTTGTTCTTCGCCAGCAGCGCGGTCGCGCTCATGATCTGGCCGGACTGGCAGTAGCCGCACTGGGCCACGTTCTCGGCGATCCACGCGTCCTGCACGGCCTTGCCGGCGGCATCCGCGTTCACGTTTTCGATCGTGGTGATCTTCTTGCCTTCGACCGCCGACAGCGGCAGCACGCAGCTGCGCGTCGCCATGCCGTCGACGTGCACGGTGCAGGCGCCGCACTGGGCGATGCCGCAACCGAACTTCGTGCCGGTCAGGTTCAGGCTGTCACGGAGAACCCACAGGAGGGGCGTATCGGGGGAAGCATCTGTTTCGAGCTGCTTGCCGTTGACGTCTAGCGTGGTCATGAGTTCCTCGGGAATGCACAGGCTGGGAAGGGCGCCATTATAGGCCAGCGGGACGGTAGACTCGCGTCCATGACGGCATCTCTCTCACCTTCCGAAGACCTGCTGGCGATCGCGCTCGACTGGCGTGCGGCCGGCCTGCCCGTTGCCCTGGCTACGGTGGTCGAGACCTGGGGTTCCGCGCCGCGTCCGGCCGGCAGCCAGCTGGTCTGTAACGATCGCGGTGCCTTTGCCGGCTCGGTATCGGGCGGCTGCGTCGAGGTGGCCGTGATCGAGGCCGCGCAGCAGGTGATGGCCAATGGCCGCACGCAGCTGCTGTCCTTCGGCGTGAGCGATGAACAGGCCTGGTCCGTGGGCCTGGCATGCGGCGGTCGCATCCGCGTCTTCGTCGAGCCGGTGGAGTAGGGCGATGCGCAGGGACACCCTCGCTGCCTTGCGCGCCGCGCAGTCCCGGTCGCAGGCCGTGGTGCTGGCCACCGCCCTTGATGGCAGTGCGCAGCGCCTGTTGTTCCCTGAGGCACTGGATGCGGAACCCGCCGCGCTGGCCGATGCCGTGCGCCTCGCGCTCGCCACGGACCGTGCGGCCGTGATCCTGCAGTACGGCGTTGAGTGGCTGCTCGCTCCGCACAATCCGCCGTTGCGGCTTGTCGTTGTCGGCGCCGTTCATATCGCGGAATTCCTGTGCCCGATGGCGCGGCTTGCCGGCTATGACGTGACCGTCATCGAT
>CANGMU010000142.1 GCA_947454665.1 Pseudomonadota bacterium
GACAAGGCCTTGCAGGCTTCTGACGGCGCAGCCGCGTCCGCAGCCCCGCACATCGAAAACACGAGCACACCCGCGGATAGCCAAGCCTGGAAGCTACGTGGAGTCATGACAGTTTCCCTGTTTCTAGTAGGCCTGCACTTTCCGACTGCCCGCTTCCCGCCGTCAAGCGCCTTCCGCCCCTCCTGTTGCACAATGTCGCATCGAGACAGGGGGGATCGAGCGCGATGAACATCCAGCAACTGGGCCGGACGGTTTTCCTGTTGGCCCTTCTGGGCAGCGGTATCGCCGCAGCGGCAGATGCCCCTGTGGACCCGAACTGGACGGGGATTGGTCGCGACCCCGGCGAGCAGCGATTCAGCCCGCTGAAGCGCATCCACGACAAGAACGTAAAGGGTCTGAAACTCGCCTGGCACGCCGACCTGCACACCTTCCGCGGTGTCGAGGCCAATCCCATCGTCGTGGACGGCGTGCTGTACAACGTGTCCGCCTGGTCGATCGCCACGGCCTATGACGCGACGAACGGCAAGGTGCTGTGGACCTACGATCCCAAGGTCCCTGTCGAATGGTCGCGCATCGCCTGCTGCGGTCCGGTCAGCCGCGGCCTCGCTTACGGCGACGGCAAGATCGTCGTCGGCGCGCTGGATGGTCGCCTGGTCGCGCTGGACGCGAAGACCGGGAAGGAGATCTGGTCCACGCAGACCTTCGACAAGGGCCAGCCGCTCGCCATCACGGGCGCACCGCGCATCGCGAACGGCAACGTCATCATCGGCAACGCCGGCGGCGACCTTGGCGCACGCGGCTATGTCTCGGCCTATGACCTGAAGACGGGCAAGCAAGCCTGGAAGTTCTACATCGTGCCCGGCGATCCGGCCAAGCCCGATGGTGTGGCGTCCGACCCGGTCATGCCGATGGCCGCAAAGACCTGGAAGGGGGAATGGTGGAAGACCGGTGGCGGTGGCAATGCCTGGGACGGCATGGTCGTCGACCCGGCGCAGCACCTTGTCTTCATCGCGACAGGCAATGGATCCCCGCACCCCATCGCCTTCCGCAGCCCCGGTGGCGGCGACAACCTGTTCCTCTGCTCGATCGTCGCGATCGACGCGCGCACGGGCGAATACCGCTGGCACTTCCAGGAGGTGCCGGGCGAGGAATGGGATTACGACTGCGCCAACGGGCCGATCCTCGCGGACATCGAACTGGACGGCCAGAAGCGCCAGGTGCTGCTGCACTCGCCGAAGGACGGTTTCTTCCGTGTGCTGGACCGCACGAACGGCAAGCTGCTGTCAGCGGCCGGCTATGTGCCGACCACCTGGGCCTCGCACGTGGACATGGCGAGCGGCCGGCCGGTCGTCAACCCGGAGGCGCATCTGAAGGAAATGCCCGTGTTGCTGACGCCGGGCTTCGGCGGCGGCCACAACTGGAACCCGATGTCCTACAGCCCGATCACGGGCCTGGCCTATATCCCGGCGCAGGAGCAGTACGAGGTCATCTCGCGCAAGGCAGATGGCGAGTTCAAGTTCGTGCTCGGCCAGTCCACGAACGGCCAGGCCATCGGCAATTACCCTGAACTGCGCAAGGAACTGAATGCCTATGCGCAGAACAACGAGAAGGGCTATCTGCTGGCCTGGGACCCGGTGAAGCAGAAGGAAGCCTTCCGTGTCACCTACCCCTTCCCGGGCAGTGGCGGCACGCTGGTGACCGCCGGCAACCTGGTCGTGCAGGGCACGATCAACAAGACACTGGCGATCTACCGCGCGGACAACGGACAGAAGCTGTGGGAAATGCCGGTGCAGAGCGTGCCAGCCGCGGCGCCGATGAGCTATGAGGTCAAGGGCAAGCAGTACATCGCCGTGAATGCGGGATGGAACAGCGCGATCGTCGCGAAGCTCAGCACGCCGGAAAAACCCTTCTCGTTTGCGGAAGCACGGTTGCTGGTCTTCTCTCTGGACGGCAAGGACAAGCTGCCGCCCGCCCCCGCATCATCATCCATCGAGCCGCCGCCGTCGGAGCAACAGCCGATCGAAGCCGTGAAGGCGGGACAGGTGCTCTATACCGAGCATTGCGCGATCTGCCATGGACAGAACGCCGTGGGTGGCGTGAAGGACCTGCGCTATCTCAGCGAAGACAAGCACGGCCAGTTCTTCAACATCGTGCTCGGCGGCATCCTGAAGAAAGGCGGCATGCAGAGCTTCGCGGACAAGGTCACGAAGGACCAGGCCGCGCAGATCCACAGCTACGTGATCAACCGCGCCCAGGAAGACTGGCAGCCGGACTTCATGAAGCCCAAGCGGAAGTAAGTTAACGCCCGAAGGCCTCGCCACCGGCACGCGGACTCGGTGCCGGCATCGGTTTGCCCGTCACCGGATTCGGGTAATGGAAGGGCTCGGCGTAATAGCTCGGGTAGGCGAGATAAACGACCTTAGGCGGCAGATCCGGCCAGGGCGGGAACTTCTCCGGGAAGGTATTGGTGATGACGTTGTCGACCCAGCCGACCTTGTAGCCCGAATACATGTTGAACGGACCGTGCAGCGTCTTCAGACGCCACACGCCATCCTTCTTGATGTATTCGTTCTCGTAATAGCAGTGGCCCCACCCGCCTGAACTCATCACCCACGCGATGCAGCGGGCCTTCGCCGTGACGCCATCCGGCAGGATGGTCGGCAGGCACTGGAACTGCTGGTGGTCGATCAAGAGGCCATCGCGCGGCCCGATCGGCCCGAGGCCGACGTTCATGTATTCGAACACGCGGGCGCGGCCCGTGAAGATGCCCTTGCCGCCGATCTCCAGCGTCGCGTTCTCGTCGAAGAGCTCGGACAGCGAACGCCACTGCGCCTTGTCGACGTAATAACCATAGGCGTTCTGCACGATCTCGACGTCCGTCAGGTCCTGCAGGCGCGTGATGCGCGTGCCGGCCGCGTCGAGCCGTGACTGCAAGGCCTTGAGGTCCGCTTCGGTGGGTGCGATGGCCTGTGCCGTGGAAACCAGGCCGAGGCCCAGCGCCAGCAGGATCTTGATGGGTTTCAGCATGGCATCACTCTCCGGCGTGCGGCTTGCCGCTGACGGGATTCGCGTAGTGGTAAGGAACCACCTGCAGCTTGGGGAAGGACTGGTAGGTCACCGTGGGCGGCCGATCCGGCGGCACGGTCGTGCTCGGACCTTCCACCGGGAACGGTCTGGCGGCCCAGCCCTGCTCGTAATCGCCCCAGAACGTCACGTGGTAATGCAGGGTGCCGAACTTCCAGGTGCCCTTGTCATTCACGTATTCGTTTTCATAGACGCCACCGCCCCAGCGACCCTTGCCGGCACGCGACAGCAGGACGTCGCTGCGCCAGCGCGCCTTGGCCGTCCGGTTGTCGGCCGACACGTGGATGATCGGCTGCGCCATCACGTAGTTGTTGAGCTGTCCGGCTTCCAGGCCCTGCGGCCCCATCAGTGACAGACCCCGTTCGATGCTGGCCGGCCCCACATACACACCGCCCTGGCCGAACTCGTAGCTGCCCTCGCGGCTGAACAAGGCCGCGGCCTGCTTCCACTGTCCCTTGTCGATGTAATAGCCATACATCGCCTGCAGGTTCTCGATCGCACGCACGGAATGCGTGCGGGCCAGCTGCAGTTCCCTCGCGTCGGCCTCTGCTTCAAGCTTGCCCAGCGCATCGGCGGGTCGCTGGACCGCCTTCACCGGCGCGCGGCTCTGCAGAGCCACCGGCGACGCGCTGCCGGCGTAGTGATACGGCGGGATAAAGGTCTCGGGGAAGGCCTTGTAGTTCACGGTGGGCGGCGCATCCGGCGGGAAAGCCTTGGCCACGTCTGACGGCCCATTGCCTGCACCGGGCTTGAGGGCAGCCCAACCGCCCTCATACGGCGTCTCGAAATTCAGGAAGTACTGGCGCGTCGCGATCTTCCACACGCCGCCTTCTTTCACATACCGGTCCTCGATGACCGCATCGCCCCAGCCAGCCCATTTCTTGTACTGGCCGAGCAGGCCCCACTCGCGCCAGCGCGCCTGGGCGGACAGGCCATCGGCCGCAACGGTGACCACCGGCTGCAGCTGCATGCGCAGGTTCAGTCGGCCGAAGGGCAGACCCGGCGCTTCCTTGAGGCTGCCGCCGCCATGACGCGTCAGCAATTCGCGGATGCGCGCCTTGCCGCGGTAGACCCCGTCATTGCCCCACTGGAAGCTGGCATCGTCCGTGAAGAGGTCCGCGGCTTCGCCGAAGAACCCTTTATCCGTGTAATAGCCAAACGCCCGACCCAGGCGCTGCACCTGGACGATCGCTTCGACCTGGGCAGACTCCGCCTCGATCGCCGCCAGGCGTGACTGCAGGGCGGCATAGCGTGCGGCGTCGCTCGCCGCAAACGATGACGTCGCCGGCAACAGGACGAGCGCGCACGCCAGGATGATGGACTTCATCGGACTCCCCCGACCGGTCGCTTCGATGCCGGTCTTGCGGTTAGGGTAGACGAATATGCAAAGCCCGACAGCCCTCGCCGGCCTGGCCACGAGCCTGTTCCTGTTGCTGCCCGTCTACCCCGGGCAGGCTCACCATTCGGTCGCCCATGATTTCGATGTCTTCCGCACGGTCCAGCTGCAGGGCAAGCTCATTCGCATCAACTGGGGCAATCCCCATATCGGCTTGGAACTGCTCGTCCGCAACGCCGATGGCAGCACCTCGTTCTGGCGCATTGAAGGCGGGCCTCCCAATGCCCTGCTCCGCCGCGGCTGGACGCGGCAAAGCCTGACACCGGGGGCGGAGGTCCGGGTCGACGGCTGGCCCGCACGAGACGGCAGTCGTCGTGCCAACGCGCGGGACATCACGCTGGACAGTGGCATCACCCTCGACGCTGCGAGCTCCTATATCCACGGGTCGGGCTCCTGCAGCAAGCCGCACTGCCCCGACTGACCCACGGGGACACGCTTCCCCGGATCTTCGATGTACGGTACGTTCCGTATCTCTCGATCAGAAACCCGTATAGAACGGGCGCCATGCCAATCACCTTGGGGGAATCAGACGCGATGAATCGTTACGAATCGAAGACGCCCGCCGGCGTGTACGCCGTGCGCAATGCAGTCAGGCTTTCGCTGTGTGCAGGCCTCTCCACCCTCTTCGTGGCGGCTTCCGCGGGCGCTGCGACGCCGGCGAACGACGACGCGCTTGCCGAGGTCGTGGTGACTGCGCAGTTCCGCGAGCAGAACCTGCAGTCGACGCCGCTGTCGATCACGGCCGTATCCGCCGCGCTGCTGGAATCGCGCAACCAGACGAACATCGCCGAGGTCGCCAACCAGGCGCCCAACGTGTCGCTGAAGCCGCAGGGCCAGGCCTATGGTCCGGCAATGGGCGCTTCGATCCGCGGCATCGGCCAATACGATTTCAACCCGGCCCTCGAACCGGGCGTCGGCATCTACGTCGACGACGTGTACTACGCGACGCTGACGGGCTCCGTCCTGGACCTGCTGAACCTGGATCGCGTGGAGATCCTGCGTGGACCTCAGGGCACGCTGGCCGGACGCAATTCCATCGGCGGCGCGGTCAAGCTCTATTCCAAGAAAGCGACGGGATCCAACACCGGCAGCCTTTCCGCCACTTTTGGGTCCCGCAGCCGCCAGGACCTGCGTGGCAGTGCGGATTTCGCACTGAGCGATACGCTCTTTGCGCAAATCGCTGGTGTCAGCAAGCGTCAGGGCGGCTACATCACTCGTCTTGATTACGCGTGCAAAAACCCGAGCAGCGGTCTGCCGATCATCGCACCGGTCAGCGGCAATTGCGTTCTCGGCACGCAGGGTGACGTGAACTACGACGCGATGCGCGCGGCGCTGCGCTGGATGCCGGCAGACAACCTGGAGATCGGCGTCGCCGTCGATATGACGGACGATGATCGCTCACCGGCCGGCGCAGTGATGGTTCAGGGCTCAACGGCCGTCAAGGCCAACATTCAACCCGTTCAGGCCACACCCAGCACCTACCTGCCGCTCTCCGCGTTCCTGGTGCCGTATGGCTCGTACTACAACTACGCAACTTTCTATAACCCGGCCGGCACGTTCTCCCGGACTTCCGGTGGCGTCACCACCAATACGCCCGAACTGGAGACCCGGCCAGATATCCGCTCGAAGTTCAAGGGCTGGGGTACGTCCGGGAACATCGACTGGAAGATCAGCGATTCCC
>CANGMU010000143.1 GCA_947454665.1 Pseudomonadota bacterium
TGAACCGCAGGTCGCCATGCAAGAGCGCACGCGTCTGCAGGTAATCATTGCTCGGCAGGCCGGTGCCGAATGCTTCGTGCCGGAAGCTTTCGAGGTAGACGCGCAGGTCCGCGCCCAGTCCGAGCGAGGCGTCGCCGGCCAGAGGGATGTATTTGAATCGATCCCCGCTGTCAGGTGACTTCGTGCCTTGCGCCAGCCAGCGCCAGTCCTCGTCCTCGCGGCTGTATTTGATGACGCGGCGAGACGATTCCGAAGCGGTGGATTGCGCATCGGCCTGCGTGCACAGGCCGCCGAGCGCAAGCAGTCCCAAAAGGACGAATCGGGGTTTGGAATTCATGATTCTCCCTATCGTATGCGATAGTTCGGCGCATGAAACGCATCATGATCCTGGCCTTGTGCCTTGCAGGCTGTACGCCGCAGAAGCCACCGGAAGCGGAATTCGACGCCATTGCCCGTGCCGATTTCAATACGCGCGCGGCAGAGCGTTTCCTCCCCTTGTTCTGGGTCGAGGATGCGAACCGCGATGGCGCCTTGCAGCCGGATGAACTGGCCGTGCTCCACGGCCTGCCCGACGCGGAACGCGCGAGCTGGATCGATACCCACAACGACCTCACGCCGCGCTTCCGCGAAGCCTATGGATTATTGAAGCAGCCCACGCCAGCTGCCTCGGCGCGCGAACGCCTGGTCTTGCAGGAACTCGCGCAGGGCGCCCCGACGCTGGTGGCCAGCGATTTCCGCGGCGACTCGGAAGCCGAGCGGGTGATGGTCCGCCACTTGGTGACCGTGGCCGGACTGATCGAGCGCCTGCACGCGCGGCAGACCGGAACTTTCGGCCTCGAGGCAGGAATCCCGGTGGGCGACGCGTCCAGCCGCGCGATGTTCCACCGCAATCAATCGCCGTTCTGCGAAGCGCCGGCCACCGAGAAGGATCCGCAGTGTTCGGCCATCGGTCCGAAGCCCACGCGCATCTCCGGTCTCTATCCGAAGGACATCCAGGACAAGCCCGGTTTCTGCCAGCGACTCGAGCGCGAGCCGAATGCCGATGCCCTGCGCGGTCACTTCAGCGTCGTGGTCGCCGCGAAGCAGGCCGGCCGCTTCGAGGCCCTGCCGTTCTCGCAGGCCTGGCCCGAGGACATGTCGGCCGTCGCGCGCGAGCTCGATGCCGCCGCTGCCGCGTTGGGCAGCACGGAGCCCGCGTTGGTGGCTTACCTGCGGGCCGCGGCGCAGGCCTTCCGCGATGACAACTGGGAGCCGGCAGACCGCGCCTGGAAGGCGATGAACGCGAGCAACAGCCGCTGGTACGTGCGTATCGCGCCCGATGAGGTCTATGGCGACCCCTGTGCGTGGAAGGCCGGCTTTGCCTTGCAGTTCGCGCGCATCAATCCGGATTCGCTCCAGTGGCAGCAGAAACTCGACCCGCTGCGCACCGAGTTCGAACAGCAGTTGGCCGCGATGGCCGGCCCGCCGTATCGCGCACGCGCCGTACATTTCGCCTTGCCGGACTTCATCGATGTCGTGCTGAACGCCGGCGATCAGCGCAACGCCTCTGGCGCCACGATCGGACAGTCACTGCCCAACTGGGGCCCGGTTGCGGCGGCCGGTGGCCGCACCGTCTCGATGACGAACCTCTATACCGATCCGGACAGCCTTGCGCGGCGTGACGCGCAGCAGGCCGCCGTGCTGTGCAAGGCGACGGATGCCGAGGCCAGGGAACAGCCCATTGATGTGGTGCTCAATTCCCTGCTGCACGAGGCCGCGCACAACCTGGGCCCCGCGCACGACTACGCGGTCGCCGGCCGCACTGCGCCGGTGGCCTTTGGCGGCCCACTGGCCTCCACGCTCGAAGAGCTCAAGGCGCAGAACTCCGCCTTGTGGCTCGCCGGCTTCCTCGTCGGCAAGGACGTGTTGAAGGCCGATGAGCACAAGCGTCTGCTGCGTGAAGGCGTGACCTGGGCCTTTGGTCACATCTCCCGTGGCATGTATGGCGCAGACGGCACGCCGCGCAATTACAGCCAGCTGGCCGCGATCCAGGTCGGGAGCTTCCTCGATGCCGGTGCGCTGGCCTGGCGCGCGGACGAGACCGCGGCCAATGGCAGCGACAAGGGCTGCATGGCCATCGATTACGCCAAGCTGCCTGCAGCTGTAGAAGCGCTGGAAAAGCAGGTGCTGGGGATCAAGGCGCGCGCAGACCGAGAAGCCGCGCTGAAGCTCACCGCGCGCTATGTCGACGGCACCGATGCCTATTCGGGCATGAAGTCGGAGATCGCGGCGCGTTACCTGCGCGTGCCGAAGGCGAGTTTCGTCTACAGCCTGCGCATGCCTTAACGCAGCCGGACCATCAGCTCGCGACGCTTGTAGTCGATCACCAGCGTCTCGAGCAGTCCGATGATGTCCATGCCGACGAGCAGGATGGGCTCGTCCTTCAGGTTCCAGTGACTGAAGATCGACATGTCGCCAAAAGTCAGGTGGGCGCGTTCCACCTGCACGCCGCCGAGCACGATGCGGCGGACCAGCTGTCCTTCACCGGTTTGTGAATCACCCGTTGCCCCGACGATCTCGTCGCGCGTGCCGTCCGCCGTACGCAGGCGTCGTTCAAGCGCGGTTCGCAGGGCCGCGTTGCCCACCGTCGCCTGTGCCCCGGTGTCGATGATCGCGAGCACCGCCACCCCGCTCACGCTGGCCTCCACGGCGATCAGCTTGTCCGGCCGGCGCTGCATCGGCAGCGTGATGAAGCCGGCTTCGGCGGGCTGGCCCTTGGAGCGGGCGATGTTGATGAAGTCCTTGCGGAAGTCGATGTAGATCCGCTTGTCCGACAGGCCCTCGGTGCCCAGCAGGCCTTCGGCGCCGCCGAAGGCATCGTTGATCAGGGGCAGCGTCGTCGGCGCGATGTAAAGGTCACCCACTTCCAGGCTGTCCGCCTTCACGGTGGGCACCGTCGCCGAACCCGTGACGCCACGCAGGATCACCGGCGGCGAGCGGTCCGTGCGCAGCCCGAGTCGCAGGGCCACCTGCGGCAGGATCGCCGTGCGCGTCGCGCCGGAGTCGAGCACCAGGCGGAACGGACCCTTGCCGTTGATCAGGGTTGGCACCCAGACGCGGCCGATGCGGTCGCGGCGTGTCGGTGCGACATAGCGCGGCTCGCGCGCCTGCACGACGACTTCCTCGAGCGGGGCGGGGGGAGGCGGCAGTTCCTGTGTGGCTGCCGGCAGCGCGATCGCGAGGCCCAGTGTGGCGGCGATGGCGCGCATGGCGTCAGTCGTCCAGGGCCAGCTTGCGCCAGCCGTCGTGGCCGAGCCGTTCCAGCGTGCGCAGGTTGGCGCCGAAGATCGATTCCGGATCCGGAAACGCCTCCACGGCGCGGTCGATGCTTTCCTCGCGCAGCAGGTGCAGCGTCGGGAAGGGCGAACGGTTCGTGTAGTTGCCGATGTCGTCCGGTTCCGTGCCGGCGAACTGATAGTGCGGGTGGAAGCTGGCCACCTGCAGCACGCCCTCGAGTCCGAGGGCTTCGACCGCTGCGTCAGCGGCGTCGAGGAAATCGTTGAAGTCGAGGAAGTCCACCATCGCCCGCGGGTGCACGAGCAAGGTCGTCTCGGTGGCGGCTGGGTCGCACTGGTCGAGGTAGGTCAGCTCCTGGGCCAGTTCCTCGATCAGGGCCTCCGGCGTCGTCGCGCCGGTCACGGTGACGCGCACCTGACCCTTCACGTGGACGGCCTTGGCAAAGGGACAGAGGTTCAGGCCGATGACCACCCGGTCCATCCAGCGTCGTGTCGCGTCGGCGACGGCGATCGCCTCGGCGGCGTCGTCCAGCGGATGGATCGTGGGGAGTGGGTTCACCACATCAGGTCGTCCGGCACGACAAAATCCTTGTACGGATCGTCGCCGGCGTTGTCGACCTTCGGCGTGTTGTGGTGGATCACGGCGCGTTCCACGCGCGCGCGAATGTCGGCGACGGCCGCGGCCGGCACGAAGGCGTAACGGCCTTCGATGCGCACGATCGCCAGCTCACCGCGGATCAGGCGGTCGCGCTGCTCTGGCGTCACGCAGACGCGGCGGATCTTGGTGCCGTCGACGAAGTTGTAGAACTCCTCCGTCTCGACGCGAGCGACCTGGTGCTGCTCGACGAGCTGTTTGACCTCGGCGAACTTGGCCTTGCGCTCGAGCTTTTCCTGTTTCTTGCGGTTCAGCTCTGCATCGCGCGTCGCCTTTTCGGCCTGTGCCTTCTGGACGGCGAGTTGCTGCGGCGAAGGTCCGGTGGGCTTCTTGCGGCCGCGCGGCTGCTGGAACTGCTCGCGCTTCTGCTGCCGTTCGGCGTTCTGGACCTGCTTTTCTGAAACCAGGCCTGCCTTCAGCAGCTGGTCGCGGAGGGAGAGACTCATGATCCCTCCATCCTATCAGGATCGATCAGACCCGCAGCAGGGCGTCTTGCAAGTGGTCCATCGCATCGTGGGTGTGCTCCTTGTTGAGTTCACCCAGCAATTTCTCCTTCAGCTTCACGTGGTAGTGCTGGCGCAGTTCGCCCAGCGTGCGCGCCGGCGCGACCACGAACAGGTTGGCGATGTGACCGCCGAGGACCTGCGTGTTGAGCCAGGCGGCCGTCGCGGCGGCGTAGCTGTCTTCCGTCAGGTGACGTTCGGTTTCGTTCGCGCCGCTCGTGTGGTGGGCGCGCGTGGCGCCATGCGAGTGGGCATGCACATCCGGCCTCGGCAGTTCGACGAGCTGCAGCCGACGGTCATCGCCGGTGTTCTGGAAGATGCGGAGGTTCTGCCCGTCCGTGACGGCGAACGTCGTGCCATGGGGGTAAAGCATGAGAACTCCCTTTCAATTCCCGATTCGGTATCTGCAGGGCCAGTATCGGACTGGCATGTCGGGGCGCAAATAAGGGCTTGTCGCAAGCAATGCCCGCAGACTTGGTAGCATGCGCACATGCCTGAGACCTCGTCCCCCCTGCCGGTGTATTCCGGCTTCTGGCGGCGCCTTGCCGCCCTGTCCGTCGATGCCATCCTGCTTGCTGCCCTGATGCTGGCCATCAGCGAAGCGGTCGGCTGGCCCGGTTTGCTGCTGCGCGACGAATTCGCGCCGCGCCTCGGCGCAGTCCTCGTCAGCCTGGTCTATTTCGTAGGTTTCGAGTCCTCCGGCTGGCAGGGCACGCCCGGCAAGCGTGCGGTGCGGATCAAGGTCACGGACCTCGCCGGCCACCGCATCAGCATCGGGCGCGCCCTCTGGCGCCATGTCGCGGAACTGCTGTCCTTCGTGCTGTTCCTGACCGGCTTCCTGTTTTCGGCCTTCACGCGCCGCCGTCAGTGCCTGCACGACATGATGGCTGGTACGCTGGTCGTCCGCGCGGCGCGTACGTCGCAGGAAATCGCCTTTGCCGCGCCGGCCCGTCCCTGGCCGCGCTGGCGCATCGCCGTGTTGGTGGGTGCCTTCCTGGCGGCGGGGTTGCTGTTGCCCCTTTACTTGCCGCAGGTCCGCGTCCTCTTCGAGCTTCCTGGCATCGGCGATCGCCGCTACCACTCGCGCACCGAAGTCCTTGCCTCGCTGTATTACTCGGCCGATGCCACTGACACGGTCGAGGCCTGGTTCAACGAGCACCACGATTTCCGAGGCCTCGATATCGATGATGTCGAGATCGACGAGGAAGCAACGCACACGATCCGCAAGCTGTCGATCGTCGAGGGCACGGTCCGCATCACCTTCGGGGGCGAGAGCGACCTGGCCCTGCACGACCGCACGCTCGCCCTGACGCCGTCCGTGGACGAGGAGGGCAACTTCGCCTGGGTTTGTGGCTATGCCGACGCGCCGGAAGGCTACACACTCAGCCGCAACGACCACCGACGCCTGACCAATGTCCTGCCGGACGCGCTGCCGGCCAACTGCCTGCCGGATTCGGACGAGGACGCTCCGGGCGTCAAGGGCCCTTCAGTCCAGATCTGAGTGCCTCTTCCAGCTGCGGGTGCCGGAACCGGTATCCCGCGGCCAGCAGTTTCCCTGCGTCCACATGGCGGCCGTCCACGAACAGCTGAGCCATTTCTCCCAGCATGGCGCGCAGCGGCAGTGCGGGCACGCGCAGCCAGATCGGCCGATGCAGGACGCGGCCTAGCGTGCGCTGGAA
>CANGMU010000144.1 GCA_947454665.1 Pseudomonadota bacterium
CCATGATCGGTTAGTTGAACGCCTTGATGTTCTTCTTGACCTTGGCCGTGCGCAGCAATTCGGCCACGTACGCATCCGTATCGGCCATGCCGCGGCGACGCAGTTCCATCTGCGCGATCAACTGCTGGGCCGTGGCGTCTTCACCCGGCTTCGGCAGCTTGACGTCCGTGACCGCAACGAGCGCCGCACCGCCCTCATCGAGCGACACGACCTTGAGAACCGACTTGTCCTTGGTCGGGCGCGCCCCGGCAAAGACCGCCGCGCGGACCTGCACCGGCACATCGGCCGCGTTGCGGGTCACGAATTTCGCCGCTTCGGATTTGACCTTGAGGTCGCCGACGACCTTGTCGAAGCTCTCACCGGCCACCAGGCGCGCCAAGGCAGCATCTGCCGCCTTGCGTGCAGCCTCGGTGCCGCGCTCGCGGACCAGCGCCGCGACGATGCTGTCCTTGACCTCGGCCAGCGGCTTCGGCGCGGCCGGACGGTGTTCGATTACCTTGGCGATGAGGATATTTTCCTCGCCCAGCGCAACCGGGCCCACGACAGCGCGCTGGTTGATCGCCTTGTCACCAAAGACCAGTTCGTTCAGGCCGGCATCGGCACCCAGCGGCGCACCGCCCTTGCCCCGCTCGAAGCGGTCCACGCTACCGGACTTCAGGCCGAATTCCTTCACGAGCTCTTCGAAGCCGCCAGCGCCCTTGTCGAGGCGCTGCTGCAGCTGTTCCTGCGTCTCGCCGAACTTGTCGCCGGCCATATCGCGCTTGAGCTGCGCTTCCAGTTCGGCTTTCACTTCGTCGAAGCCCTTGGACTTGCCGGCCTGGATGCCCTCGAGCTTGATGATGTGATAACCGAACTGCGTCTTGACCGGCTTGCTGATCTCGCCTTCCTTCATCGCGAACAGCGCGGCGGTGAACTCCGCCACGAACGCGTTGCGGTCGGACCAGCCCAGATCGCCACCCTGCGTGGCAGAGCCCGGATCCTGCGACTTCTCTTTCGCGAGCGCGGCGAAGTCCTTGCCGCCTACGACCTGCGCATACAGCGCATCCGCCTCGGCCTTGTCCTTCACGAGGATGTGGCGCGCATGACGGCGTTCCGCCTCGACGTAGTTGTCACGCGTCGCGGCATATTTCTCGCGCAGCTGCGCCTCGCTGACCATCACCTTCGCCGCAACGTCAGCCAGCGACAGTTCGGCATACGCGAGCTTCACGGACTCGGTCGTCAGGAACTCGTTGGCGTGGGCCTTGTAGTACGCATCGATCGCTTCGGCGGCAGGAGCCGGGCCGGCGCCGAACTGCTGCGGCGTAAGCAAGGCAAAGCGCACTTCGCGCTGCTCGCCCTGCAGGAGCTGCAGGCGTTCGATTTCCTTCGTGGTGAGGAAATCGGTAGCGCCCACGGCACCGGCGAGCTGGCTCATGGCCAGCTGGCGGCGCTGGTCGGCGACGTACGCGGATTCGGAAATGCCGGCCTGAGCGAGACGCGCGCGCGCAGCCATCGGATCGAACTTGCCATCGACCTGGAAGGCCGACTCAGCCTGGAAGGCGCGGACCACCTGCGCATCGGTCGCACGGAAGCCCATCTTGTCGGCGCGCTGCGCGACGACCTTTTCCTTCACAAAGCTGTCCAGCAGACGCGACTGCAGCGCCTCGCGCTGGTCGACCGGGATCTCGCCGTTGAACATGCGGGCCAATTGCGGCTGCTGCTGCTGCCACGCCCGGTTCACGTCCTCGGCGCGGACCTCTTCACCGTTGACCTTGGCCGCGTAATTGCCGCCGCCCGTCGTGAAATCGACGATGCCGTACGCGCCCCAGGCCGCGAACAGGATGGCCAGCAGGCCGAGGATGGAGAAGGACAGCCAACGCTGACCCTGCAGTTTGTCGCCGATTTTCTGGAGCATGGATGCGGGTTACCGGTCGTAAAAGGCCCGCAAAATTGTACCCGTGACAGGGAATCCGGGCGGCCTTTTTGGCGATGCCATAACCAAAAAGGGAAGAGATGGCGGAGCGGACGGGACTCGAACCCGCGACCCCCGGCGTGACAGGCCGGTATTCTAACCAGCTGAACTACCGCTCCGCAGATGCATGGCATCGATCGATTGGTGGGTGCTGAGGGGATCGAACCCCCGACATTCGCCTTGTAAGGGCGACGCTCTACCAGCTGAGCTAAGCACCCTCATTCGGATCACCGTCGACCCTCGCGACGGTTCAGTCGTCGCGAGGGCCGGCAATATACCCAAACTTCAGTGGGCCTGCACCACTTTTGTTGAGCGGCGAGCACGGCTGGTTGCCTTCTTGCCGGACGCCGGCTTCTTGGCTCCTTCAGCCGACACATTCGGCGTCGGCTGGCGGGCCAGGGCGACTTCCAGGACCTCGTCGATCCAGCGCACGGGCCTGATGTCGAGCCCGCCCTTGATCGTGTCGGGGATCTCGGCGAGGTCCTTTTCGTTGTCGACCGGGATCAGCACCTGCGTGATGCCACCGCGGTGCGCCGCGAGCAGCTTTTCCTTGAGGCCACCAATGGGCAGCACTTCGCCGCGCAGCGTGATCTCGCCCGTCATCGCGACGTCCGCACGCACCGGGATCTTCGTCAGCGCCGACACGAGCGCGGTGCAGATGCCGATGCCCGCCGACGGACCGTCCTTGGGCGTCGCGCCCTCGGGCAGGTGGATGTGGAAATCGTTGTTGGAATGGAAGTCCTTGTCGAGGCCCAGCACGTCGCTGCGGCTGCGAACAACGGTCATCGCGGCCTGGATGGATTCCTTCATCACGTCGCCCAGCTGGCCCGTGAAGACCGGCTTGCCCTTGCCGGGCAGCACGGCGGCCTCGATCGACAGCAGCTCACCGCCGACTTCGGTCCACGCAAGGCCCGTGACATGGCCCACGCGATCGGCCTCTTCTGCCTTGCCGTAACGGAAGCGCTTAACACCCAGGAAGCTGTCGAGGTTCGCAGCCGTGACGGCAACGCTCTTGGACTTCTTCTCGAGCAACAACTGCTTCACGGATTTACGGCATATCTTCGCGACTTCGCGCTCGAGGCTGCGCACGCCGGCTTCGCGCGTGTAGTAGCGGATGATGTCGAGCAGCGCCGCATCATCGACCTTCAGTTCCTTGGCCTTCAGGCCATTGGCCTTGACCTGCTTGGGCACCAGGTAGCGACGCGCGATATTGAGCTTCTCGTCCTCGGTGTAACCCGGGATGCGGATCACTTCCATGCGGTCGAGCAGCGGCGCAGGGATATTCAGGCTGTTGGCCGTACAGATGAACATCACGTCCGAGAGGTCGAAGTCGACTTCCAGGTAATGATCGTTGAACGCGGCGTTCTGCTCCGGATCGAGCACCTCGAGCAGCGCGGAGGACGGGTCGCCCCGGAAGTCCATCGCCATCTTGTCGATCTCGTCGAGCAGGAAGAGCGGGTTGTGCACGCCCGACTTGGCCATGTTCTGCACGACCTTGCCCGGCATGGAGCCGATGTACGTACGGCGATGACCGCGGATCTCGGCCTCGTCGCGCACGCCGCCCAGCGACATGCGCACGAACTTGCGGTTCGTGGCGCGCGCGATGCTCTGGCCCAGCGAGGTCTTGCCGACGCCCGGCGGACCGACGAGGCAGAGGATCGGGCCCTTCATCTTGTCGACGCGCTTTAGCACGGCGAGGTATTCGACGATGCGCTCCTTGACCTTGTCGAGGCCGTAATGGTCCTCGTCCAGGACTTTCTGCGCGTTCGCGATATCCTTGTTGACCTTGTTGCGCTTCTTCCAGGGCACCTTCACAAGCCAGTCGATGTAGTTGCGAACCACGGTGGCTTCAGCCGACATGGGCGACATCATCTTGAGCTTGTTGAGCTCGGCCGTGGCCTTCTCGCGCGCCTCCTTGGGCATGCCGGCCTTGGCGATCTTGTTCTCGAGGTCGGTGATCTCGTTGCCACCGTCCTCCATCTCGCCGAGTTCCTTCTGAATGGCCTTCATCTGCTCATTCAGGTAGTACTCGCGCTGGGACTTCTCCATCTGCGCCTTCACGCGGCCGCGGATGCGCTTCTCGATCTGCAGGACGTCCATCTCGCCTTCGATGGTGACCAGCATGTGCTCGAGGCGCTGCTTGACGTCGAGGATCTCGAGCACGCGCTGCTTCTCGGCCAGCTTCAGCGACATCTGCATCGCAACGCTGTCGGCGAGGCGGCCCGGCTGCTCGATGCCGGCGAGCGCCGTCAGCATCTCCGGCGGCACCTTCTTGTTGAGCTTCACGTACTGTTCGAACTGCGAGATGACCGAACGCGTGAGGACGTCCATCTCCTTCTCGTCGTACTGGTCCTGGTCCGGCTGCAACGCCACATTCGCGGTGTAGTAGTCGGTGCCTTCCATGGCTTCGACGCGCGCACGGTCAACGCCCTCGACCAGCACCTTCACAGTGCCGTCGGGGAGCTTCAGGAGCTGCAGGATGGTGGCCAGCGTGCCGAATTCATACAGGTCAGCGGGCTTCGGATCGTCGAGATCCGCCTGCTTCTGGGCGACGAGCATGATGCGTTTATCGGTCTTCATCGCCGCATCCAGCGCCTGGATGGACTTCTCGCGCCCCACGAACAGCGGGATCACGAGGTGCGGGTAGACGACCACGTCGCGCAGCGGCAATACGGGGACGCCCTGGAGCATCGGGGGGGAATCGGTCATGGGGTCGTCCTCGCTAGGGGGCGCCGGTGTCTGTTCCGGCAAGTCTAACGCGACATGAGGCCTTACCGGCCGGGTTTCAAGGCCTAGCGGCCCTTGCCCAGGAAGACGACTTCGGCGGTCTGGACGAGGATCGCGATATCGAACAACAGAGTGTTGTTCTTGACGTAGTAAAGGTCGTACTGGAGCTTCTGCAGCGCATCCTCATCAGAGGCCCCGTAGGGGTAACAGAGCTGCGCCCAGCCGGTGATGCCCGGCTTTACGCTATGGCGCTGGGCGTAATACGGGATCTTGGCCTCGAGCTGCTCGACGAAGTGGGGACGCTCGGGGCGCGGCCCGACGAAACTCATCTCGCCACGTAACACGTTCAGCAGCTGCGGCAGCTCGTCGATGCGCGTCTTGCGAAGGAAACCACCTATCCGCGTCACGCGCGGATCGTTCTTCTGGGCCCATTGCGGTGCACCAGCGACTTCCGCGTTGATGCCCATGCTGCGGAACTTCAGGAGCTCGAACGGCTCATCCTCCAGACCGACGCGCGTCTGGCGATACAAGACCCCGCCGCCCTTGCGGCCGTCTTCCAGCCAGATCAGCGCAGCCGTGATGAGCATGATCGGCGCCGTGACCGCCACCAGCATGAGACTGGCTGTGAAATCGAGTCCCCGCGATGTGAAACGCCTGACGATGTCGCGCCGGAATCCGTCGCCAAAGATCATCCAACTCGGATTCAGCGCATCGAGCAGGATGCGTCCTGACTCGCGTTCCATGAACGAGACCAGGTCGGTGATGTTGATGCCGGCCATGCGACAAAGCAGCAAATCGCGAACCGGCAGTCGCTTGCGGCGATCTTCCAGGGCGACAACGACCTCTTCGACCTCCACCTGCTGGCACAGCGCCTTGAGGCCATCGGGCGCCTCGAGCACGGTATCGCCCTCGATAACGAGCGTCTCGTCCGGTGGCGCCACGAAGCCGACGATATGGAAGCCGCGGCGGTCGCTTCGGCGCCGCAACATCGAGAAGGTCTGTGCCTGGCTGCCGGACCCGTAAACCAGAATGCGTCGCTTGAAGGCCTGCGCGTCGACGAATCGGGAAAAGATCGCGCGGGTCCCCAGCACGGCAACCAGGGAAATCGCAACCGCGATACCGAGGGTGCCACGGCCCAGGTTGGTGTGCGGCAGGAGATAGAACACCAGCACGGACGCGACGAGACTCGCCAGGAACCCGAGCACGACGCGCAGGCCCATGCCTGCGACGTTGGCGCGCTGCCTGACCGTATAGAGACCCAGCGACGCGAAGCTGACGAAGGTAGCCAGCGCGAAGATCGTGGCGCGCGGGGCAACAGGACCGTTCTCGAGTTCAAAGCCCTCGATACCCAGGTCCGGAAAACGAATCCACACGGCCCCGTAGACGGCCGCTGCGAAAAGAAACAATTCAACCAAGGTCAGG
>CANGMU010000145.1 GCA_947454665.1 Pseudomonadota bacterium
CCAGCGCTGCGTTGGTCAGCACGTTAGCTGCTGCCTCGTAGTAGGCAAACGGGATGAAGACGGCGCCATTGGGCGTGCCATCGTCCCGCCGCAGGTTGATCGCCACTTCGCCACGACGCGAGCGCACGGTGATCGTGTCGCCCGCCTCGAGGCCGAGCTTCTGCAGTTCGGCGCCATTCATCGATGCCGTGGCGATCGGCTCGATCGCATCGAGCACCACCGCGCGGCGGGTCATGCTGCCCGTGTGCCAGTGTTCGAGCTGGCGGCCGGTGATCAGGACGAACGGGTAATCCACGTCGGGACGTTCATTGGCCGGGATGATGTCGGCCGGCACGAGCTTGACGCGACCGTCCTCTGTCGGGAAGCGGTCGATGAACACCGTCGGCTGGCCCGGCTGGTTTTCGTCGAGGCAGGGATAGGTCACGCTGGACTCGTCCATGACGCGCTGCCAGCTGATGCCGCCGATGGCTTCGTGCATAGCCTGCCGCATTTCCTCGTACACGGCTTCGGCACCGCTTTCCGGCCCGGCATAGTTCCAGGCGAGCCCCATGCGCCTGGCGATCTCCTGGATGATCCACAGGTCCTGGCGCGCCTCGCCCGGCGGATCCAGCGCACGACGGCCCATCTGGACCATGCGATCGGTGTTCGTGACGGTGCCCGTCTTCTCGGGCCAGGCGCTGGCCGGCAGCACCACGTCGGCGTACCACGCCGTTTCCGTCATGAAGATATCCTGCACGACGAGGTGTTCCAGTTCCGTCAACGCATGGCGTGCATGGTTGAGGTCCGGATCACTCATCGCCGGGTTCTCGCCCATGATGTACATGCCACGGATCTTGTGCGGGTCGGTATCGGGCGCCAGGCACTTGTCCATGATCTCGACGACGGTGTAGCCCGGCTTTTCGTCGAGCTTCACGCCCCAGAACTTCTCGAAGCGTGCCAGCGCTGCCGGGTTCGTGACCCGCTGGTAGTTCGGCAGCATCATCGGGATGAGGCCGGCATCGCTCGCACCCTGCACGTTGTTTTGCCCACGCAGCGGATGCAGTCCGCTGCCTGGCTTGCCGATCTGTCCGGTCACGGTGACGAGCGCGATGAGGCAGCGCGCGTTGTCGGTGCCGTGCACGTGCTGGCTGATGCCCATGCCCCAGAGGATCATCGAGCCCTTGGACTTCGCGAACTCGCGTGCCACCTCGCGGATCGTCTCGGCGGGAATGCCGCAGATGGGGGCCATCGCCTCGGCGCTGTAACCCTTCACGTTCTGCTTCAGGGCTTCGAAATTGTTCGCGCGGTCGCGGATGAAGTCCTCGTTGACGAGGTCTTCGTCGATGACCGTGTGGATCATCGCGTTGAGCAGCGCCACGTCAGTGTCTGCACGGAACTGCAAGGTACGCCACGCGTAACGGCCGATGTCGGTGATGCGCGGGTCCGCGAGCACGATCTTCGCGCCCCGCTTGGCGGCGTTCTTCATCCAGGTCGCGGCGACCGGGTGGTTGGCCGTCGGATTGGAGCCGATGACCAGGATGACTTCGGCATGCTCAACGTCATTGACCTGGTTTGACACAGCGGCAGAACCGACGCCCTCGAGCAGCGCGGCCACGCTCGAGGCGTGGCACAGGCGCGTGCAATGGTCGACGTTGTTGCTGCCGAAGCCCGTGCGCACGAGCTTCTGGAAGAGGTAGGCCTCCTCGTTGCTGCCCTTGGCGGAACCGAAGCCGGCCAGCGTCTTCAGCCCGTGCTGGTCCCGCAAACCCTTGAGCTTGCCGGCGGCGAGTTCGAGGGCTTCTTCCCAGGTGGCTTCGCGGAACACGTCTCGCCAGCGCGCGGGATCGCCCACTTCCTCCGGGTTCTTGGGAACGCCCGGCTTGCGGATCAGCGGCTTGGTCAGGCGTTGCGGATGGTGCACATAGTCGAAGCCGAACCGGCCCTTCACGCAGAGACGGTTGTGGTTGGCCGGGCCATCGCGCCCTTCGACGCTGACGATCTCTCCGCCCTTGATGTTGTAGGTGAGCAGGCAGCCAACGCCGCAGAAAGGGCAGACGGAGTCGACTTTCTTGTCGACGGCCTGCGAACCGATCAGCGTCTTGGGCATCAGGGCGCCCGTCGGGCAGGCCTGTACGCATTCGCCACAGGCGACGCAGCTGCTGTCGCCCATCCCATCCTGCAGGTCGAAGACGATCGCGCTATGGCTGCCGCGGAATGCGTAGCCGATGACGTCGTTGACCTGTTCTTCGCGACAGGCCCGCACGCAGCGGTTGCACTGGATGCAGGCGTCGAGGTTCACCGCCATCGCGGGGTGCGACAGGTCCGCGGCGGGATTCTCGCGGGCCAGAGCCTTCAGCGCCGGGCGCACGGAGACGTCGAGCCGCGAGGCCCAGTCGCTGAGTTCGCCGTGCTGTCGGGAGGGATCGGCGTCCACCCACTTGTGGCCCTGCTCCGGCATGTCCGACAGCAGCATCTCGACGACCATCTTCTGGCTCTTCACGGCCCGTTCGCTCGTGGCCTTCACCTTCATGCCGGGCGTCGGAGCACGGCAGCAGGAAGGGGCCAGCGTACGCTCGCCGTCGATCTCTACGACGCAGGCGCGGCAGTTGCCGTCCGGGCGATAGCCCGGCGTGTAGCAGAGGCGGGGAATGTCCGTGCCATGCCGCTCGGCGGCCTGCAGGATGGTCTCGCCCTCGCGGGCCCGGATGGTCCGGCCGTCGAGTTCGAACTCGACCGTGGCGGTCATCGCGATGTCCTTTTCAACGGCGCTCATTCAAACCTCGTCCGGAAAATACTTCTGCACGCTGCGCACCGGGTTCGGTGCCGCCTGTCCCAGGCCACAGATCGACGCATCGACCATGACCTGGTTGAGGTCTTCCAGCGTGGCGTGGTCCCACTTGTCAGCGGTCATCAATTGGGCGGCCTTGCCCGTGCCGACGCGGCAGGGCGTGCACTGGCCGCAGCTCTCGTGCTCGAAGAACCGCATCATGTTCAAGGCCGCATCGCGCGCGCGGTCGTGCTGGCTGAGTACGATCACGGCGGCGGAGCCGATGAAGCAGCCATGGGGCTGCAGCGTGTCGAAATCCAGCGGGATGTCCGACATCCGCGCGGGCAGGATGCCACCGGACGCACCGCCAGGCAGGTAGGCGTAGAGCTCGTGCCCGGGGAGCATGCCGCCGCAGAATTCATCGACCAGTTCGCGCAGCGAAATCCCCGCCGGAGCCAGCTTGACGCCCGGTTCGCGCACGCGCCCGCTGACGCTGTAGGAGCGCAGGCCCTTGCGGCCATTGCGGCCAAAACCGCTGAACCATTCGGGGCCGCGTTCGACGATGTCGCGGACCCAGTACAACGTCTCGAAATTGTGCTCGAGCGTCGGACGGCCGAAGAGGCCGACCTGCGCGATGTAGGGCGGACGCATGCGAGGTTCGCCGCGCTTGCCCTCGATGCTTTCGATCATCGCGGACTCTTCGCCGCAGATGTAGGCGCCGGCACCACGGCGCAATTCGATGTGCGGCAACGGGAAGGGCGGGTCGGCGCGCAGCAGCTCGAGTTCACGTTCCAGGATCGCGCGGCAGCCGTGGTATTCATCGCGCAGGTAGATGTAGCAGGCATCGATGCCCACCACCTTGGCGGCGACCAGCAGGCCCTCGAGGAAGCGGTGCGGGTCGCGCTCGAGGTAGGTGCGGTCCTTGAAGGTGCCCGGCTCGCCCTCGTCGATGTTGACGGCCATGAGGCGTGGCGCCGGCTGGTCGCGCACGATGCCCCATTTGCGACCGGACGGGAATCCGGCGCCGCCCAGGCCACGCAGGCCGGAGTCGGACATGGACTTGATGACCGTGTCGGCCGCCAGTTCGCCGGCCGCCACGCGGGAAGCCAGGCTGTAGCCGCCACCGGCCCGATAGGCACGCAGGCCCACGTAGTCCGGCGAGACCTCCTCCGGCGAGGCGGTGATCGGAGCGGGGCCCTTGGCCGCGGCATCGAAGCGGCCACTGTCCGGCGGTGCCGGGTGGCCGGTGACACCGCGATTCACGGCAGACTCGACGGCGTCGACGTCGGCCCGCACGACCGGCGCCTGGCCGACTACGGCAACCGGCGCCTGCTCGCAACGGCCCACGCAGGGTGCGGCAATCACGCGCACCTCGGCACCCAGGATGCTGGGCAGCTTTTCCAGCAGCGCACGCGCACCCTGCAGTTCGCAGGAGAGACCATCGCAGACGCGCACCGTCAGCCGCGCGGCTTCCTGTCCTTCGCGCAGCACTTCGAAGTGATGGTAGAAGGTCGCGACCTCGAACACTTCAGCCAGCGGCAGGTTCATCTGCCTCGCCAGCGCCACGAGGTGGCGGTCGTGCAGGGCACGCCAGGTGTCGTTGAGACGGTGCAGGTTTTCGATGAGCAGGTCGCGCCGGTGCGGCCCCTGGCCGATCAGGGCCTGGACCTCCGACATCGACGTGGCGTCGGGCTGGCGCCCCTTGAGTTGGCTTTTCTTTTTCAGCTTGCCGCGGATCTGGTCGACGGAAGCAGTGGCCACGATGGCGGCTTGGGGTTTGCTGGGCTGGTTGCTCATGAGGGACATCGCTGCAGGGGCGGGTCTCCTGCGACCAGAGGTCGTCAGTTTCCCGCGAAGTGAATTGCGAGAGAATATCATGCAGGTCAGGTCGTCGAGTTCACCGGAGCCCTCAAAATATGATGGCGATTGCATATGAGGCGCCCCGGTGAGAGGCCAGCAGGTGCTCGTCCTGGGAGGCGGCGATGTCGGGTCCGCCGTGGCGCATGCGCTCTACCAGCGCGGCGACCGCGTTCTGCTGTGCGACCGCAACCAATCGGCCCACGCCCGCAGGGGAATGGCCTATACCGACGCGCTGTTTGAAGGGCGGGCCAGCCTCGAGGGGGTCGAGGCCCGGTTGTGCGCCACGATCTCCGAGGTCCGCCAGTGCTGGAAGGCCGGCGATGCCATACCGATCTGCACGCAGCCCGATGACCTGTTGCTGCGCGAAGAGGGGTTTGACGTGGTTGTCGATGCCAGCATGCGTAGGGATCCCGCGCGACCGGATCGGCGGGAGTTTGCTGGCTGCGTGATCGGCCTGGGGCCCGGCTATGTCCCCGGTTCGAACTGCCACGTTGCGGTGGAGACCCAATGGGGGCCGCAACTGGGCGTCGTGCTGGTGGATCGCCCTGCCGCCGCACGCAGCGGCGGCCCAAGGCCGCTGGCAGGCGTGGGACGCGAACGTTTCGTGTCCGCACCGATCTCGGGGCGCTGGGAAACGACGGCGGGTCTCGGGAAGGCCGTGACCGAGGGCCAGGCGATCGGCCGTATCGGCGAAGCGGTCGTCACGGCCCCGCTGTCGGGGTACCTCCGTGGCCTGTCGCGTGACGGCGTGGACGTGTCCGCGGGTCAGCGCATCGTGGAAGTGGATCCGCGGCCCGATCCGCAGGTCTTCGGTCGGGGTGAGCGCCCGATGCGGATCGCGCGCGGCGTGGTCCAGGTGCTCGAGATGCGTGATGGACGGAACGCCTGATGCTGGAAGAGACCTCTGCCCTGGACCTCGTGCTCAATGGCGATCCCACGCTCTTTGCGATCGTCCGCCTGTCGCTGTTCGTGAGTCTGAGCGCGACGCTGATCGCGGCGTTGTTCGGTGCGCCGCTCGGGGCGTTCATCGCACTGGTCAGGTTTCCGGGTCGTCAGGCCCTGATCGTCATCCTGAACGCTCTGATGGGCTTGCCGCCGGTCGTTGTCGGGCTTGCGATCTATCTCGCCCTGTCTCGGTCCGGCCCCTTGGGGCAATTCGGGCTCCTTTTTACGCCCCAGGCGATGGTCATCACGCAGACGATCCTCGTGCTGCCCATCATCGCGGCGCTGACGCGCCAGACGGTGGAAGACCTCTGGTTGGAATACCGCGATGAACTGGCCGCCATGGACGTGGGCCCCCTGCGGCGCTCCTGCGCGCTGCTCTGGGACGCACGCTTTTCACTGGTGACGGCCTTGCTGGCAGGCTTCGGGCGTGCCGCCGCGGAGGTCGGTTCGATCATCATCGTCGGTGGCAACATCGAAGGGTTCACGCGCACCATGACGACAGCCATCGCCCTGGAGACGTCGAAGGGCAACC
>CANGMU010000146.1 GCA_947454665.1 Pseudomonadota bacterium
CGTCGGGCAGGTCCAGCCGCGCCTTGTGCGAAGCCAGCGCGCGGACCACGTCATCCCAGCCCCAGAAGGCCGCGCCATGCAACGCGCTGCGTCCCTGCTTGTCCTGCAGGTCGATCTGCGCGCCGGCGGCCAGCAGGGCCTCCATCGTCGCCACGGCCTGCGCCTGCGTCTTCAGCGAGCCGCGCGTATCGATATTGGTCGAACCCACGCCCGCCGCTGCCATGAGTGGCGTGATGCCGTTTTGTTGCGGCAGGTCAGGCAGTGCGCCATGCGCCAGCAGCAGCTTCACGGCCGCTGCATCGCCGGCCTTGGCGGCCCGGATCAGGGGTGTCGTGCCGATGCTGAGCATCGTGTCGGCACCGCGGTCCGCGCCCACGGCCCGGTAGGGTGGCAACAGCTTCAGCTGCAGGTTCGGGTTCGCGCCGGCCTTCAGCAAGCGCTCGATCATCTGCAGGCTCGTCACCTTGTCCAGCGACGGCAGGTCGGCCCGTCCACCGCGAGGGATCGTGTTCAGGTCCACGGCGCAGTACAGCGCACTGCGGCCCCACCAGTCCCAGAGGTTCGGGTTCGCGCCCTGCTCGAGGAGCCAGGCGCCGGTGTCGAACCAGAAGTTGTTCACCGCGAGGATCAGCGCGGTCACGCCTTCGGGGTCGGCGTAATCGATCTTCGCGCCCTTGCGCACCAGCGCCTTGGCGCAGTCGAGGCAGCCCTGGCGCGCGGCGAACATCAGGGCGGTGTAGCCGCCGGCCGGACGGTACTGCGCGCGCGGCTCGCCGCTGACCTGGCGCTGGCTTTCGTTCACGGTCGTGCGCAGGTTCGGGTCTGCACCGGCCGCGAGCAGCGCCTCGACCATCGCCGGCTGGCTTTGGGCCGCGGCCCACATCAAGGCGGTCTGGCCGCGCACTTTCTCGGCGGCGTTGACCTTCGCGCCCTTGCCCAGCAGCAGCTTCGCGGCCTTCACGTTGCTCGTGCGCGCGAGCACCATCAGTGCCGTCTGCCCCTGTGCGTTGAGGGAGTCCGGATCGGCACCGGCCTTCAGCAGCAAGGCGAGCACGCGCGGGTTGCCGACGACTGCGGCTTCGGACATCGGCGTCGCGCCGAGGTCGTTCGTGGCGCGTGCATCGGCGCCGGCCTTCAACAGTCGCTCGACCGCGCCGACGTCGTCGCGGTGCACGGCCCAGTGCAGTGGCGTCGTGCCCGACTCGTCGCGCGCGGCGACGTCCGCTGCCCGCGTCGAAGCCTGCACCGCTGCAAGCGGTGACGCGAGGCAGGCGAGCAGGACCAGCGTTCGCAGGCGCATCAGACGTCCGCCATCGCGCCGTTGCTGTCGCCCACGACGTCGGCCGAAACCCCCGCCTTGTGCAGCACCGTCAACAACAGGTTCGACAGGGGCGTGTGGTCCGGATAGCGCACGTGGCGACCGGATTTCATCGCGCCGCAGGCACCGCCGATGAGGCTGGTCGGCAGCGGGAACTGGTTGTGCGCGTCGCTGTTGGACATGTTGCTGCCATAAACGAGCAGCGAGTGGTCCAGCACCGTGCCCTCGCCGTCCGGCATCTCGGCGAGCTTCTTGACGAACTTCGCGAACTGCTCGGTGTGCCAGCGCTGGATGCGGACCAGCTTGTCCTTCTTGGCCGGGTCGTTCTGGTGGTGCGACACCGGGTGGAAGGCGTCCGAGATGCCGATGTGGTTGTAGGTCATGTTGCTGACCTCGGCTGCCATCATCATGGTCTGCACGCGCGTGAGGTCGGCCTGGTAGGCCAGCGCCATGATGTCGAACATCAGGTTCATCTGTTCCGGGAAGGCATCGGGGATGCCGACCGGCACGTCGGGCAGCGCCAGGTTCGACAGGTCCTGCTTGCCGGCCTTCTGCACGCGGCGCTCGATCTCGCGCACGCTCTCGAGGTAATCGCCAAGGGCCGCACGGTCGCGCGCACCCAGCGTGCGCTGCAGGTCCTGCGCCTCGTCCGCGACCATGTCGAGCAGGCTCGCGTATTGCTGCGTGAGCAGCTTGCGCTCGTCCGCGGAATTGCCGCGGCCGAACAGCCGCTGGAACAGGCTGCGTGGGTTGTATTCCATCGGCAGCGGCGTGGTCGGCGTGCGGAAGGAGATCGTGCCGGAATAACTGCAGCCATAGGCACGGTCGCAGGCACCGCCCCCACCGGGGGCCTCGGTGGACACTTCCAGCGAAGGCAGCGGCGTTTCCTGACCGATGTGGGCAGCGGCCATCTGATCGACCGTCACGCCGCCATAGGCCTCGTGGGTTTCGCGCGGATGCACGCAGGACAGCCAGGTGCCCGGCACGATGGCGTGCACGGCGGCGCTCTGCGCCGGCCGGTTGCCCAGGCCACTGATGACCGTGACCTGCTTGCGGAAGGGCTTGAGCGGCTCGAGGATCGGCGAGAGCTCGTAATCCGGGCCTTCGGTCGCCGGCGTCCACTTGTCCATGATCGCGCCATGCGGGAAGTAGACGAAACCCAGCCGCATCTTCGCGGCGGCGGCGGTTTTCGCGATCGCCGTGTGCGCGGGGATCATCGCGTCCAGCAGCGGCAAGGCCAGGGCCACGCCCGCGCCCTTCAGGAAGGTGCGACGCGGCAGGTGCTTCTTGGTGAGGAACATGTCAGCGGTCTCCCGAAGGCCGGCTGGCCTGGGCAGTGGTGGTCGCCGGGGTGGCCACGGCATCCGGTACGCGCGCCTTCAGGAAGGCGTCACTGCGGACGATGCCCGACACCAGCGAGGAAAAACGGTAGTCGCCGACCTTCGCGTTGCGCACGATCGCGCGGACCTGCGGCATGTCGTGCCATTCCACGACGCGACCCAGCGCGAAGGTCATCAGCTTCTCGGTGAGCGTCTGCGCGAACTGGTCCGGCCGCGCCGCGAGCCAGGCCCGCAGTTCATCCGGGCCCTTCACGGGGTGGTTGCCCGCGAGCGAGGCGCCGGCATCGATGCGCTCGAGCGACTCGCGGTCCTTGTCGCGCCAGGCGCCGATCGCGTCGAAGTTCTCCAGCGCGAAACCCAGCGGATCCATCACGCCGTGGCAGGCGTTGCAGGAGGGCTTCTGTCGATGTTCTTCCAGTCGCTCGCGAACCGTCATCGGCCTGGCGCCAGGCTGGTTTTCCTTCAATGCCTCGACGCCCGGCGGTGGCGCGGCGGGCGGCGTGCCGGTGATGCGTTCGAGGATCCAGTTGCCGCGCAATACCGGCGCCGTGCGGTTGCCATAGGACGTGGACATGAGCATCGCGCCCTTGCCCAGCAGGCCGAAGCGCTTCGAATCCGGGAGCTTCACGCGGCGGAACTGGTCGCCGCGCACGTTCGGCACGCCGTAATGCAGGGCGAGCCGCTCGTTCAGGAAGCTGTAATCCGCCGTGATCAGTTCCATGATCGGCCGGTCGTCGCGCAGGACGGTGCCCACGAATAGCTCGAGCTCCCGTCGATAGGCGCGGCGCAGGTCTTCGTCGAAATTCGGATACAGCGCCTGATCCGGATCGACGTTGTCGAGGCCCTCGATATTGAGCCACTGGTTGGCGAAGTTGCTGACCAGCGACTCGGCCCGGCGATCGGCCAGCATGCGCTGGACCTGTGCGGAGAGCACGGCCGGATCGGTCAGCCTGCCCTGCCCCGCCAAGGCCAGCAGCGTGTCATCCGGCCCCTGGCTCCACAGGAAGAACGCGAGCCTCGAGGCCACGGCGTAATCATCCAGCGCATAGACATCGCCCGGCTTTGCGTTGGCCGGCACGTTCTCGATGCGGTAGAGGAATTTCGGGCTGGATAGCACGGCCATGATCGCCGTCTGGATGCCCGTCTCGAAACCACCCTGCTTGTGGCCCTCGGCATAGAAGCGCAGCGGTGCGACGAGGTCCGCATCCGTGACCGGACGGCGGAAGGCCTGCCGCGCGATGCGCGCGATGATGTACTTCGCGCAGGCCGGCTCGTCGGCTTCCGACGTCGGGCGGCAGCTGAAGATCCGCTGTCGGCTGGGCGTGTCGCTGACGCCGTTGGCCTTGTAGGGGCCGGTGATGTCGATGGCCGCGACCCGCGCGAAATTGTCGCCGCCGCCTGGCACGAAAGGCGTGAACAGCGATTCGGACTCGGCCATCGTCGTCGCGACGAAGGTCACGACGAGCTTGCGCGGACCCGCCTTCACCGGCAGCCGGATCTTCTGGAAGCGCGCGTTGATCTTCGCCTGCGCCGGTGCCTGCAGCTGGTCGACGCTGCGCGCGTCTTCCTCGCCACCGAGCCTTTGTTCGAAGACCTTCCTGCCGTCGATGAGGAACAGCACCCGCTGCTCGACGAGGCCTGAGCCATAGCCACCGCCGACCGGTACGCGCAGGTTGAATTCGTACTCCCCATCCGCGGGGAACAGGTGTTCGACCGCCATGCCGCCGCGACTGCCCAGCGGGAAGCCTTCCTGGTAGGTGCCCTGTCGCGCTGGCGGCGCCCGATAGGTCTGGCTGACCGAACGCGCCTTGGCATCGCCGACCGCCAGCAGGCTGACCGTGCGGGCCGCGGAGATGTACTGGTCGAGGAACGTCGGCGAGACACGCAGCACGTTGGCCACGTTGTCGAAGCCGTCGCTCTTGGTGTCCTTGGGCAGCAGCGTTTCCGGGCTGATCTTCAGGTCGAAGAGATCCTGGACCGCCCGCGCATACTCGGTGCGGTTGATGCGGTGGAGCCCGACATGGCCGGGATCCGGGCGGGATGCCGCTTCGGTGTCGAGCTTGCCTTCCATCCAGCTGACGAACTGGTCGAAGGCCTGCTGCGAGGGCTGCTTCTCGCCCGGTGGCGGCATCAGCCGTCCGCGCATCTTGCGCACCGTCTCTTCCCAGACCTTGCCATCGCCGCCGACGTGGTCGAGCGAGAGCGTGTCGAAGGCCAGGCCACCGGCCCAGTCAGTCGCGTTGTGGCACTTGCCGCAATATTGCTCCAGCAAGGCGGCCTGCGCGGCGGTCGGTTCCGCGCCCACTGCACCGCCCAGCGGCAAGGCCGCCAGCAGCAGGGCAGCAGCCAGCGAAGTGCGCGTGTTCATGTCAGACCACGCCCCGCTGCTCGCGCACATGGCCCCAGAGCCCCTTGTAGGCGCTTTGCAGGAATTGCGTCGGATCGCCCAGCGCCGCATCGAACTCGGCCGTCGGCTTGGCGGCGATGATGTCGGTGTCGCTCATGCCCTTGCGCATGAGCTGCCAGATGCGCTCTTTCAGCGTATCCAGCATGTCCGTCTGCGCCTGCAGCTGGGCCCTCGTGGCGACTTCGCCGGCGCCCTGCAAGATGAGCGTCCTGTCGTCGCAGAGCTTCAGCAGCGTGCGACCGGCCTCGAGGAGCCCGCCGATCCAGCCACCGGTCACGTAATCCATGACCGGCCACCGACCCGTGGCCAGCACGCCGCCGGTGATGAGTGCGTTCGACTTCGGCAGGTGGACGTAGATATCGCCGTCCGTGTGGGCCTGACCCAGCCAGCCGTAGCGGATCTCGTGCGGCCCGAAGTCCATCTTGCCTTCGGTATAGAACGTCTTCGTCGGCAGTGCCTTGGCCGGGACCGGCGGATATTCGCGCTTGTCCCAGGGAATGGTGATGGGCCGCTGCATCCAGAGTTTCGTGTTCTCGTGCGCGATGATCGGCACGCCGGCCTTGCCCAGCAGCTCATTCGAGCCGGTGTGGTTCCAGTGCCAGTGCGTGTTGATGAGCGCCTTGACCGGTAGGCGTTTCGCATCCAGGTGGTCCATCAGCGCCCGCGCGTTGGCCGCGAGGCCACCGTCCACCAGCACCTGGCCGTCGGGACCCCGCAGGGCGATCACGTTGGCGCCGGCGCCGGTCACGAAGCGCACGCCCGGTGCGACCTCGCGCGAGTCGATCAGGGGTCGCGTGGCAGCCCAGGTGGCAGGCAGGGGCAAGGCGGCAGCACCGGCTGCGCCCATCGCGCCCAGCAGGAAATGTCGGCGGTCGGCAGACAGGCTCTTCAAGACGGGACCCCCAGGAAAAACCACATCGGTTCAGACGGCTCCAGCGGCAACAAG
>CANGMU010000147.1 GCA_947454665.1 Pseudomonadota bacterium
ACAGCGCGGCGCGGATTTCGACGGTCGTGACCTTGGCGCCCTGGAGCGCGAGGCAGGCGGACAGGAAGCCTGATCCGGTCCCGGCCTCGAGCACGCGTTCGCCCGGCTGCACGGCAAGGGCCTGCACCAGACGGCCCGCCACGCTCGGTCGCAGCATGTGCTGACCTTCCGACAGAGGCACGGGCATGTCGCCATAGGCTGCATCGCGGTAGGTCGCCGGCACGAAGGATTCGCGCGGCAGTTGGCGGAACAGATTGAGGATGCCGTCATCCAGCACGTCCCAGGCGCGGAGCTGCTGGGACACCATCTGTTCGCGGGCAAAGGCGGTCGCCGGGTTCGTCGACATGCGGTTCTGGCTTTCTTTTTCAACCTGATCCACAGAATTATGGGGCTTTCGCTCCTTATGTTGAAGAGCCACCGTTGCCCAGCCTGCCTGGGCTATGGTGGCGATATGTCACTTCAAGCCCTCCTGGCCGTTGTTGCCGTGCCCGCTTGCGCGCTGCTTGCCGCGCTTGGGCTGCGCCATAAGCGTCAGCGCGCGGGCCTGGCGGCGTTGACCCAGGACGTCCAGCGCGCAGCCTTGGGCGGGGATTCGGTTGCGCCACTTTCAGCTGAAATGCGCCATCCCGACGCCATGGCGCTCGTCACGGCCATCAACCACCTGCTTGCCCGCGCAGGCGGCGTGGGCCTCCGGGGTGATGACGAGTTGCGCATGTTCCGCATCGTGGGCGACCACGTCCGCGAGGCCGTCCTCGTGCATGCGGACACCATCCTGTACGCCAACCCGCACTTCGCGTCCCTGCTGGGTACGGGACTGGATGCCCTGATCGGCAAGCGGCTGGCAGACCTGGCCCGACCGGAAGAGGCCGAGTTCGTCGCGGAAAGCCTGCGTCGGCGGCTGGCGGGCGAACCTGCGCCCGAACGTTTCGAGGTCGACCTGCCCGCGCCGCACGGTCACTCGCTGCGCCTGGAGATTGCCACCACACCCATCGAATTCGGCGATGGGGGTGGCCTGCTGATCACTGGCGTCGAGGTCGTGCCGGTCGCGCAGTCGCGGCCCAGGAAGGTCGAATCGGAGCACTTCCCGATGCGGGATGTGCTGGATGCCGTGCCGGTGTCCGTACTCACTACGGACGGCGACGGCCGGATCGATTACGCCAACGAAGCCGCCAGCCTGCTGCTGGGCGTTGAATCCGCCCGGCTCCAGGGTTGCTTGCTGACCGACGTCGCCGAACTGGTCGATGAGGCAGACCGCAGCCCGCTCGTCGATCCGGTCCGCAAGGCCCTGGAGGCGGGTGCCCCCGTCAACCTGGGGCGCCGCGCCGTGTTGCGTGCGACCGGTTCGGGCCTGGAACGCTCCGTCGACGTGTCGGCGGCGCCGGTGAAGTCGCGCATGGCGTCGACGCCGGATGGCTGCGTGCTGTTGTTGTATGACGTCACGGAAGTCCGTGGCATGGCGCGTCAGATGTCCTATCAGGCCACGCACGACGCCCTGACGGGTCTCGTCAATCGCCAGGAAATGCTGCGTCGCCTGGGCGAAGCACTCGAGACCGCTCGCGGCGGAGACACGACCAGCGTGCTGTGCTTCGTCGACCTGGACCGTTTCAAGACCGTGAACGACAGCGGTGGCCATGCCGCAGGCGATACGCTGCTGCGCGAAGTGGCCAAGATCATGCGCGGTTCGGTTCGCGATTCCGATACGGTTGCCCGGCTCGGCGGAGATGAATTCGCGCTCCTGCTCACGGGCTGCCCGATCGACAAGGCGACAAAGATCGCAGAGGAACTGACCCGGCGCGTCGCTGCGTACCGCTTTGTCTGGAAGGATCGCGTTTTCTCGATCGGCGCCAGCTGCGGCATCGTGGAACTGGGTCATGAGAGCGGCGACGTGGAAGAAACGCTGGCTGCGGCCGATTCCGCCTGCTACGTGGCCAAGCGCAAGGGCAGTGGTCAGGTGGCCGTGTATTCCGCCCGCGAAGAAGTCGATGCCCGTCGCAGTGGCGAAGTGCAGTGGTTGCAGATGCTGCAGACGGCCATCCGCGATGACCATTTCCGCCTGTATTCCCAGCCCATCGTGTCGTCGGACGAGTCCGCGCAGAGCGGCCCGGCCATGGAGTTGCTGATCCGGCTGGTGGACGGCAAGGGTGGCGACATGTTGCCGGCCGATTTCCTGCGCGCGGCAGAGCGCTATCGTTTGATGAGCCTGATCGATCGCTGGGTCGTGCAGGCCGCGCTGACGGCCATCGGCCACGGCGTGATCAGCTTGCCTGAAGGCCGTTGCCTTGCCATCAACATCTCGGGCCAGACGCTCAGCGACGAGAATTTCCTGGGTTTCGTCGTCGATTGCTTCGACAGCACGGGTGTCGACCCTGCGCGCATCTGTTTCGAATTGTCGGAGGCCTCGGTCGTTTCGAACCTCGATCCGGCGCAGCGCTTCGTGCAGGTGTTGCACGGCATGGGCTGCAAGTTCGCGCTGGATAATTTCGGCAGCAACCTGGGTGCGTTCTCCAACCTGAAGAATTTTGCCGTCGACTATCTCAAGATCGATGGCTCCTTCATCCGGAACCTGTCAACCGACAGCGTCAACCAGGCGATGGTCGCCGCGATGATCGAGCTGGCGCGCACCCTGAATTTCAAGGTCATCGCCGAGCATGTCGAGGACAGCGCAGCGGCCGATGCCGTCCGCAACATGGGTGTGGATTTCCTGCAGGGCTATGCAATAGGCCGGCCGCACCCCTTGCGGAACGCGGCCTGACCGCAAGTGGTCCAGGATAAAAAAAGGCCCGGCTTTACAGCCGGGCCTTTTTCGTTGGGGCCGTGGAGCCGGGCTGCCGTCAGAGCAGCGGCACCAGCAGCAGGGCCACGATGTTGATGATCTTGATCAGCGGGTTGATGGCCGGGCCCGCGGTGTCCTTGTACGGGTCGCCCACGGTGTCACCCGTGACCGCGGCCTTGTGGCTGTCCGAGCCCTTGCCGCCGAAGTGGCCTTCCTCGATGTACTTCTTCGCGTTGTCCCAGGCGCCGCCGCCCGTGCACATCGAGATCGCGACGAAGAGACCGGTGACGATCGTGCCGATCAGCAGGCCGCCCAGCGCGCGCACGCCGGCGCCCGGACCCATCAGCGCGTTCATGCCGAAGCCGATGACGACCGGCACGAGGATCGGGAGCAGCGACGGCACGATCATTTCCTTGATCGCCGCCTTCGTCAGCAGGTCCACGGCGCGGGAGTAATCCGGCTTCGCCGTGCCTTCCATGATCCCGGTGATCTCGCGGAACTGGCGACGCACCTCCACCACCACCGAGCCCGCCGCACGGCCGACGGCTTCCATCGCCATCGCCCCGAAGAGGTAGGGCACGAGGCCGCCGATGAACAGTCCGATGATCACGGCCGGGTCCGACAGCGAGAAGGCCTGCAGCTTGCCGGCGGCCTCCAGGTTGTGGGTGTAATCGGCGAACAGCACCAGCGCGGCAAGGCCCGCCGAGCCGATCGCATAGCCCTTGGTGACGGCCTTCGTCGTGTTGCCGACGGCGTCGAGCGGGTCCGTGATGTCGCGGATCTTCTTCGGCAGTTCCGCCATCTCGGCGATGCCACCGGCGTTGTCCGTGATCGGGCCGTATGCATCCAGCGCGACGATCATGCCCGTCATCGACAGCATCGCCGTCGCGGCGATGGCGATGCCGTACAGGCCGCCCAGCGTGAACGCGCCGTAGATCGCCATGCAGACCGCGATGACCGGCAGCGCCGTCGACTTCATCGAGACGCCCAGTCCGGCAATCATGTTGGTCGCGTGGCCGGTCTGCGAGGCCTCGGCCACCTTCTGCACCGGCGAGTATTCGGTCGCGGTGTAGTACTCGGTGATGACGATCATCGCCGCCGTCAGCGCCAGGCCGATCAGCGTGCAACCGAACATCGCCGTGGCGTTGCCCGGCATGATCGACTGCGTGATGAACCAGAACGCCACAGCCGAGATCAGGCCGGAGACGATCACGCCCTTGTAGAGCGCGTTCATGATCTTGCCGCCTTCGCTCACCTTCACGAAGAAGGTGCCGATGATCGAGGCGATGATCGAGGCCGAACCCAGTGCCAGCGGATAGGTGATGGCCGCGCTCCCTGCGTCCTTCATCATCATGCCGCCCAGCAGCATCGTCGCGACCAGCGTCACGGCGTAGGTTTCGAACAGGTCAGCGGCCATGCCGGCGCAGTCACCGACGTTGTCACCGACGTTGTCGGCGATCACGGCCGGGTTGCGCGGATCGTCCTCGGGGATGCCCGCTTCGACCTTGCCCACGAGATCCGCGCCGACGTCGGCGCCCTTCGTGAAGATGCCGCCGCCGAGACGCGCGAAGATCGAGATCAGCGAGCCACCGAAGGCCAGGCCGACCAGCGAGTGGAGCGCGCGGTCGCTGCCGACCGCGCCGGAGGCGATCCAGTAGTAGCCCGCCACGCCGATGAGGCCCAGGCCGACCACCAGCATGCCGGTGATGGCGCCGCCGCGGAAGGCGACCTGCAGCGCGGCGTTCAGGCCGCCGTTGGCTGCCTCGGCAGTGCGCACGTTGGCGCGGACCGAGATGTTCATGCCGATGAAGCCGGTGAGGCCCGACAGGACCGCGCCGACCGCGAAGCCGCCGGCCGTTTCCCAGTTCAGGGCCAGGCCGAGGACGGCGAAGAGCACGACACCGACCACGGTGATCGTCTGGTACTGCCGATTGAGATAGGCCTTGGCGCCGGCCTGGATGGCCGCGGCGATTTCCTGCATGCGGGCATTACCCGCGGGCAGTTTCAGGATCGAAAGCATCGAGACGATGCCATACAGGACAGCCACTGCGCCGGCGGCGACAGACAGCTCCAACCAGGTACTCAGGTCCATCAACGAGGCCTCCCCAAATTGTTGTGTATTCCGCACGGGGAGGCTGCGACGCGCCCACCCCGCGCGCCGCCCGACTATAGGCAGAAAGACGCGCCCTTTGCCAGACGCGCCGTTCCGGATCAGATCCGGAAAGTGGTCTTGAGCTTCCTGCGCACGGGCTTGCCCTTGATGCGCACATAATCCGGCAGTCCGTCGACGTAGGGCGGGTAGTCCTCGCCCGCGATCAGCGGCGCCAGGTAGCGGCGGCAGGCAGGCGTGATGCCGAAGCCGTCAGGGGTGATGAAATTGCGCGGCACGGTCTTCTCGACGTTGGCGACGTCGGCGAGCGCGACGGGTTCGATCTTCCACTTGTAAGGCCGCGACGCGATGCGCTTGATGGCGGGCATCACGGAATGATGGCCCTTCACGGCGTACTCGACGGCCGCCTTGCCGACGGCATAGGCCTGTTCGACGTCTACCTTCGAGGCGATGTGGCGGGCAGCACGCTGCAGGTAGTCCGCGACGGCCCAGTGGAATTTGTAACCCAGCTCGTCGCGGATCATGTTCGCAACGACGGGACCCACGCCCCCGAGTTGCGTGTGGCCGAAGGCGTCCTTCGTGCCGGCTTCCGCGAGGAACTTGCCATCCGGGTATCGCGTGCCTTCGGACACGACGACCACGCAGTAACCCTGCGTCTCCACGCTCTGCTTCACGCGTGCCATGAAGGCCGGGCGATCGAAGGGAATCTCGGGGAAGAGGATGATCTGCGGCGCGTCACCCTTGGCGCGGGCCGCGAGGCCACCGGCCGCGGCGATCCAGCCTGCATGGCGCCCCATCACCTCCAGCACGAAGACCTTGGTCGAGGTGCGTGCCATCGAGGCGACGTCGAGCGCCGCCTCACGCGTCGAGACCGCGACGTACTTGGCGACCGAGCCGAAGCCGGGGCAACAGTCGGTCAGTGGCAGGTCGTTGTCGACTGTCTTCGGGATGCCGATGCAGGTGACGGGATATCCCATCGCCTCGCCGATCTGCGACACCTTCCAGGCGGTGTCCATCGAATCGTTGCCGCCGTTGTAAAAGAAGTACCCGATGTCATGCGCCTTGAAGACCTCGATCAGGCGCTCGTACTCGGCACGGTTCTGCTCGAGCCCC
>CANGMU010000148.1 GCA_947454665.1 Pseudomonadota bacterium
GGCGGGCGGCGCGTTGAAAGACTGCAGCATCGACAGCGGCAGGCCACTGCTGGCACCCGGCGTGTAGATCGCCATGTCCACCGCGTCGCGCAGTCGCGCGATGCGCTCGGGAGCCTGGTCCCACTCGGCAAGACCCGCCTTCCACTGTTCCGCGGTCTGCGCGGCGTAATCGGCCACGGACAGCCCCTTGCGCGCGGCCTCGGCCGGGTCCACCCAGTCGGTGAAGTCGGCCGGTGCCAGCGCGGGGAAGTTCAGCAGCAGGTTGCCCAGGTCACCCTTCGGGTCGATGCAGAGCGCCGGCACGCCATCGATGGCGGCCTCTTCAAGCAGGGAGAGGCAAAGCCCCGTTTTTCCGCTGCCCGTCATGCCGACGCAGACGGCGTGGGTCGTCAGGTCCCGCGAGTCATAGAGCAGGGGGGCGTCGGCGGTCTTGCCGGTGGCCGGGTCGACCTCGCGTCCCAGGTAAAACGCGCCGAGTTTTTCGTAGTCGCTGTGCATGCGGTCCTCGCTGGCGGAAGCCTACCTGATCCGGCCCGGACCGCGCTTGACGGGGCCTCCGACCCGTCGCCATACTCCCGCGATGCAAACCCAACTCACCCCCGCACGCTGGTGGTGGCCGCGCTCCTGACGGAGTGGGGTGCTGGGCGCTATCGCGAACTAAAAAACCGATTTCCCGAACCAGAACCCATCTCCGGCGCAAACCGGGATGGGTTTTTTGTTGCCTTGAGGAACACGTTCTGAAAGCACCGTTCGACATCGCAGGGGATCTGGACACGCCCGTTTCGGCCTTCGCGAAACTGGGTGCCTTCAACCCGCGTTTCCTGCTGGAAAGCGTCGAGGGCGGGGAGCGGCTGGCCCGCTACTCGTTCATCGGCTTTGGCGAGGGTCTCGAGGTCCGGCTGACGCCTGACGGCCTCACCGTGGGCGACGAGCGCCATCCGGTGCCGAAGGACCAGCAGGAACTGCTGGCCCAGCTGCGCCGCGCGCTGGCGCTGGCGCCCCGACCGCTGCCGGAGGTGCCCGGCGTGCCGCTGGCCGGCGGCCTGGTGGGCTTCACCTCCTACGAGGTAGTGCGCTTCTTCGAGAAGATCCCAGTCAAGAACGTGCCGTCATCGGCGCCGATCCTCCACTATATTGCGCCGAAGTCGCTGCTGGTCTTCGATCACCTGACGCGTGCCATCGCGCTGCTGCATGCCGGCACCGAAGCCGAGCGCCAGGCGCTGCGCACGCAGGTGATCGAGGCGCTGCGCGGCCCGCTGCCGCCGGTCCGCCAGAATGGCCGGTTCAGCGATCCGGACGTGTCGCTGAGCCGGGAGGCCTATGTCGCCGGCGTCAAGGCGGCGCAGGAATACATCGCCTCCGGCGACGTCTACCAGCTCGTGCTCTCCTCCAAGTTCACCGGCACGCACGACCTCGACCCCTTCCAGGTCTATCGCGCGCTGCGGCTCATCAATCCGTCGCCCTACATGTATTACGTGAAGCTGGGCGGCATCGACGTGGTGGGCTCTTCGCCCGAGGCGCTGGTGCGCCTGCACGGCGGCAAGGCCGAGCTGCGGCCGATCGCCGGCACGCTGCCGCGCATGGCGGATCCGGAGGCGGACGTCGCCAACGAGCGTCGCCTGCTGGCCGACCCGAAGGAGAACGCCGAGCACGTCATGCTGGTGGACCTTGCGCGCAACGACCTGGGCCGCGTCGCGAAGGCGGGCAGCGTGCACGTGAAGCCCTACCGCGCGATCGAACGCTATAGCCATGTGATGCACATCGTCAGTGGCGTGCACGGCGAAATCGCGCCGGGCAAGGATGCCTTCGACCTGTTCGCCGCGACCTTCCCGGCCGGCACGTTGGTTGGCGCACCGAAGGTGCGTGCAATGCAGATCATCGAGGAGCTGGAGCCCATCGCGCGTGGCCTGTATGGCGGCACGATCGGTTACTTCGGCGCGCAGGGCGACATGGACCAGGCGATCACGATCCGCACGATCGTGTTCGAGGGCGACCGCTACAGCTATCAGGCGGGCGCCGGCGTGGTCTCGGAGAGCCGTCCCGAGAGTGAACATGACGAGGTGTTCGCCAAGAGTGCTGCCCTGCGCAGCGCGCTGGCGCTCGCCCAGGAGGGCCTGTGAGCAACACGGCCGTGCAGCCCCGGCTGCTGCTGATCGACAACTATGATTCCTTCACCTACAACCTGGTGCAGGCCTTCCTCGTGCTCGGTGCCGACGTCGAGGTGATCCGCAACGACGCGATCACGATCGAGGAAGCGCTGCGCAAGGACATCACGCACCTGTGCATCTCGCCGGGCCCGGGCACGCCGCATGACGCGGGCGTTTCGATCCCGATGATCCGCGCCTTTGCGGGCCGCTTGCCGATCTTCGGTGTGTGCCTCGGCCACCAGTCGATCGTCGAAGCCTTCGGCGGCGACGTCGTGCGTGCGCCGCGCCTGATGCACGGCAAGACCTCGCTCGTGACGCATGACGCGAAGGGGCTCTTCGAAGGCCTGCCGCAGCCCTGCGAAGTCGGTCGCTATCACTCGCTCATCGCAGCGCCGGAAAAAATGCCGGCCGAGCTCGAAGTGACCGCGCAGACGGACCAGGGCGAGATCATGGCCGTGCGCCATCGCGAGTTCGTCATCGAAGGCGTGCAGTTCCATCCGGAAAGCGTGCTCTCGCCGCAGGGCCCGCAGCTGATGGGCAACTTCCTGCGCATGACGGGCGGACGTCGATGAACCTGCGCGACCTGCTCGACGCGGTGCTGGAGCGGCAGGACATGACTGCCGATCAGGCCAGCGCCCTGTTGGTCGCGCTCACGCAGCCCGACGTGCCGCCGGCACAGGCCGGTGCTTTCCTCGCCGGCCTGCGCGTGAAGGGCGTGACGGCGGATGAACTGCGCGGTTTCGCGCTGGGCATGCGTTCGCTGGCGAAGCGTCCGGCGATCACCGATGCGTCGAATGCCGTCGACATTGTCGGCACGGGCGGCGACAAGTCCGGCAGCTACAACCTGTCCACGGGTGCATCGATCCTGGCTGCTGCCGCGGGTCTGCAGGTGGTGAAGCATGGCAATCGCAGCGTCTCGAGCCGGGCGGGCAGTGCCGACGTCCTCGAAGCACTCGGTCTCAAGCTGCCACTCGATGAACAGCAGGCCGCCGACTGCCTCGCGCGGACGGGCTTCACCTTCCTGTTCGCGCCGCATTACCACCCGGCGATGAAGGCGATCGGGCCGGTGCGCGCCGCGATGGGCGTGCGCACGGTGTTCAACATTCTCGGTCCGCTGACGAACCCGGCTGCGCCGGGCTTCCACGTCATCGGCGCGTACAGCGAGCCGGTCGCGCGGCTGATGGCCGATGCCCTCGCGGGCATGCCGATCACGCGTGCCTTCGTCGTGCATGGTGCCGGCGGTTGGGATGAGCCCACGCCGCTGGGCGATTTCCTCCTGCTCGACGTTCACGGTGGCGTGGTGCGCGAGTCGCGACGCGGCCCCGCGGATTACGGCATGCCTGTTTGCGCGGAAGCGGAACTCATGGGTGGCGAGGCGCCGTACAACGCGGCGGCCCTGCAGCGTGTGCTGCGCGGCGCGGAGCATGGCGGTCATCGCGATGCGCTGGTGCTGGGCGCCGCGCTGGCGCTGGAAGTCACCGGCCGTGCGCCGGATGCGATGTCAGCGGCGTCGATCGCTGCGAGCGCGATCGACAACGGCGCGGCCGCGGCCCTGCTGGAGAAGCTCGCATGAGCGAAGACTTCCTGAAGGGCATGGCCGACTCGAGCCGCGCGCGCGTTGCAGCGGCGCGCGCCGTGGTGCCTGACGCGGAAGTTTTCCGCCAGGCGCTGGCCACCCCCATGCCGCCGCGGCTGGCGCTATCGCCGCGCGGCTTCGATGTGATCGCGGAAGTGAAACTGCGTTCGCCGGCGATCGGCGCGTTGAAGGGCAGCGACGAGAACGTCGCGGCACGCGTCGGGGATTACGCCGCGGCCGGTGGCGCTGCGGTGTCGGTGCTGACGGAGCCTTCGCGCTTCGATGGATCGCTCGAGCATCTGGTGCTCGCCTCGCAGGCATTGGCCGCCCAGAGCCTGGGTGATGGCGGCGGCGTGCCTGCCATGCGCAAGGACTTCCTCGTCGATCCTTATCAGGTCGCTGAAGCCCGCATCGCCGGTGCGGGCGGCATCCTCATCATCCTGCGCATGCTGACGCGCGACGAGACGCAGGCACTGCTGGAAGCCGCTGCACGGCTCAAGCTCTTCGTGCTCATCGAGACTTTCGACGAATCGGACATCGCCATCGCGCACGACATCGTGCAGTCGCCGATCGCGCGCGAGCTGGACCTGCTGGTGGGCATCAACAGCCGTGATCTCGTCACGCTGAAAGTCGTGCCCGGCCGGCTCGAAGAAATGGCGCACCTGTTGCCCGGCACCGTGCCGCGCGTCGCGGAAAGCGGTGTGGGCTCTGCGGACGACGCGGCGCGCTTGGCGGCCTGTGGCTACGACATGGCCTTGGTCGGCGGTGCGCTGATGACCAGCGAGGATCCGGCGGGTCTGCTGGCCGACATGCTGCGCGCGGGTCGCGCCGCACGAGGCGGTTGATCGCATGGTCGGCTTCATCAAGCTCTGCGGCATGACGGACGAAGGGGCCGTCGAGGCGGCGCTGGAAGCCGGTGCCGATGCGATCGGCTTCGTGTTCGCGCCGTCGGTCCGGCAGGTGGAGCCTGCGTTCGCGGCGAGGATCGCAGCGCCTGCGCGCGGCCGCGTGCCTTGTGTCGCCGTGACGCTGCATCCGTCGCGCGACCAGCTGGCGGCGATCTTTGCGGACTTCGGTCCGGACGTGCTGCAGACCGATGCAGAAGACTTCGCGTCGATCGTGTTGCCCGCCGGCGTGAAGGCGCTGCCCGTCGTGCGCGACGCGACGCGCGTGCCGCCCGGTGGCGTGCGTATCCTGTTTGAGGGGCCGAAGAGCGGCACCGGGCAGGTGGCGGATTGGACGGCGGCGCAGCGTGTCGCGGCGTCTCGTGAAGTGGTGCTCGCCGGGGGCCTGAACCCGGACAATGTGGCTGAAGCGATCGCCCAGGTGCGGCCCTTCGGCGTTGACGTATCCAGCGGTGTCGAAGCGGCTCCGGGCAGGAAATCCCCTGCACGGATTGCTGATTTCGTGATCCGTGCCCGGGCGGCCTACGCCCGGTTGACCTGAGGAGCGAGAAGACAGTGACAGCAAACCTGGACAGCGCGGCAAAGGCAAAGCTGCTGCGCGCGCTGCTCGACGGCCAGTTGCCGGACGAGCACGGGCGCTTCGGTCCCTATGGCGGCCGCTACATTCCCGAAACCCTCGTGCCGGCCTTCGACCGCCTCACGGCCGCGGTGCATGAAGTGCTCCGCGATCCGACTTACCAAGCCGAGCTCGCCGCCGAGCTGAAGGACTGGGTCGGTCGCCCGACTGCGCTGTCGCCGATGCGCCGCCTGTCGGAGCGCTGGGGCGCGGAGATCTGGTTCAAGCGCGAGGACCTTGCGCACACCGGCGCGCACAAGATCAACAACTCGATGGGTCAGGTGCTGCTGGCCAAGCGCATGGGTGCGAAGCGCATCATCGCCGAGACGGGCGCGGGCCAGCATGGCGTGGCCACGGCTGCGGCCTGCGCGCGCGTCGGCCTGCCCTGCACCGTGTACATGGGCGAGGTCGACATGGCCCGCCAGGCGCCGAACGTCGGCCGCATGCGCCTGATGGGCGCGACGGTCACGCCGGTGACCACGGGTGACCGCACGCTGCGCGCAGCGATCGACGAAGCCTTCCGTGACTGGGTGTCCGATCCGGAAAGCACGTTCTATTGCCTGGGCTCGGCGCTCGGCCCGCATCCCTATCCCTTCCTCGTGCGCCAGATGCAGTCGGTCATCGGCCGCGAAGCGCGTGCGCAGATCATCGAGAAGGCCGGCGGTCTGCCGGACATCGTCGTCGCCTGCGTCGGTGGTGGTTCGAATGCGATCGGCCTGTTCACGGCCTTCCTCGGTGA
>CANGMU010000149.1 GCA_947454665.1 Pseudomonadota bacterium
ATGAGCTCCGGCGCCTATCTGCCTTACATCAGCTCGCTCATGAGCCTCGCGCGCCTGATGGACAACTTCCATTCCGCCCGCTACCAGTACATCCCCGCGCTCACGCATCCGGAAGGCAGCCGCATCACGCTGATGCTCAACACGCCGCCGTCCTTCCACGAGCCGCAGTCGGTGCTCGTCACGGCCTTGCCGCCGATCGGCGAGGCGCGGCTGCCTGCTTTGCGCAACCCGGATCCCTCGAAGGCCATCTGCGTATACCGGCAGCCTGCGGTGCTGCCGCTGGCGGGCGGTTCGCTGCTGTTCGGAGCTTCCTTCGCGCAGGGCGTCCAGTTGCAGGCGCAGCCCGTGGGCGGCGCGGCGCGTGACATGGGCTTGTCGATGGACAGCCAGGCCGGTGGCTTCCGTCTCGGAGATCCGGGCACGGAGTCGATGGTGTTCGAGGCCGGCAGGCCCGCGACGCTGCGCGGTCGCTGGGGCTTTGATCCACTCGAAGGCCCGACCTATGCGCTGGGGCCGCAGTCGCTCGACGCGACGTGGCAACTGGCCCCCGAAGAGGCCTCGCAGCTCGTCGTGGGACGCGAAGCCACGCTGCACCTGAGCGGTGGCGATGCGTCCTGCCTGAAAGGCCTGCAGGCCTTCGACGGCGCAGAGCAGTCGCTGCCCACCTCTTGGTCGCTCGATGCCGCAGGCCAGCTGGTCGCGCGCATCGACCTGCGCGCGGCACAGGGTGGCGGCGTGAAGTTCGTCTTTGCGTATGACGGGCCCCAGGCGCAGCAGACGCTGGCGCTGCGCAGCTTCATCGATGCCGGCAAGCTCGACGCCTTCGAGCTGCATGCGGGCGAGTCGGCGGGCCTGCTCAAGGGATCGCGCCTCGGTCTCGTGAAGGCGCTGCGCATCGGCAATGCGGTCTTCGATCCGCCGGCGGGCGTGGTGCCCGCTGGCGCGGAGTCGCTGTCGCTGGCGCTGCGCGAGGGCACGAAGCTGCCTGATACGGCCGTGGGCGGGCCGCTGCGCGCGAGCATCGACCTGCGCGATGGCCGCACGGTCACGCTCGTCACGCGCCTGCTGCCGTCGCGGCCCAAAGCCACGCTGGTCAGCGTGTCGATCGAAGAGCCCGAATCGACGGATGCGTTGCCGCTGAAGTTGGCGGGCAGTGGCGTGATGCGACCCGAAGCCACGCTGATCTTCTCGGTGCGCCTGGAGGGTGCCGCGCGGTTTGGACCGAAAGACGCTGTGGAAGTCGCCACGGGCGAGGGACTGGTCACGACTTCACTGACCCCCGCCAACACGCTCGTGCTATCCAGCGCGCAGGTCGCCATCGCGACGCTGAAGCCCGCGACGCAACTGGGTCCGACCGCCTTCGGGCCCCTGCTGTTTCGCGTCGTCACCGGCGGGCAGCAGAGCGAATGGCAACGCCTTGCGGTCGTCGTGCGCACGCCGACCCTGCATCGCCTCGGCTGTGCGGCGGATGGTCAGGGACGTTGTGAGATTGAAGGCGAGCGGCTCTACCTGCTGCAGGCGATTGCCGATAACGAAGCCTTCACGGAAGCGGTGGAGGTGCCCGAGGGTTTCACGGCGCGACGCGTGTCAGTGCCGCATCCGAAGGACGGCAAGCTGCATCTGCATCTGCGTTTGCGGGATAACCCGGACGCGGCAACCGTACTGGAAGGTGGTGTCACGACGAAGTGACGGCGGGAAAGATGGTCGGGGTGACAGGATTTGAACCTGCGACACCTACGTCCCGAACGTAGTGCTCTACCAGGCTGAGCTACACCCCGAGGTCAGGCAAGGCGCGGGAGTGTACGTTAGGGTGAAGCTTCCTTCAACACGCTTTCGCTCCTCCAGCGAAACTTGATCGCGCGAGCTTCTTCGGCCTGCGTCAATGGCTCTTTCTGCATCCGTGCAGCCAGCGCCTGGCGGATCGCATCCGGGAACGGCGTGCCGGCTTGCCGATAGCCATCGGGCGCGCTGCCATCACGCGGCCGCGGATTGCGCGCGAGCACTTCGATCACCCAGTCGCCGCGTTCCTTGCAGGCCAGGCCCGCAGGGCCGCGTTGTGCCGCGAAGGTGCGGCAGTAAGTGCCCGTGGCTGTGCGGAAGCTCAGGCCGATCGTCGTGCTGGATTTGCCTTCTGGCGCCACGCCCGTCAGTTGCGTGGAGAGCGCAATGTCCAGGTCGTTGATGGCGACGATGCGCCCGCCTTCGGAAACGAGTGGCACCGGTTGCGAGGAACGCAGCACGGAGGGACCGACGAGGATGCCGAGGACCAGGGCCGCCGCCACTGCGCTGGCTTCGCGCCAGGTCCAGTTGCGTATCGGCATGCGGGTCAGCGGTCGCGGCCTACCGCCACGAGTGCCAGGGCCGCGAGTCCGTCACGGCAGGGCGAGGGTGGCAGCGCGGACAGCACGTCGACCGCCTGCTGCGATTCGGCTTCTGCACGGGCGCGGGTGTACTCGATGCCGCCCGTGCGGTCGATGCTCGCAATGATCTGCGTCATGTCCGGCAGATCTTCGTCTTCATGGCGGATCACGCGACGGATCGCCTCGGCTTCATCGCCGCTTGAATTGCGCAGCGCGTGGATCAGCGGCAGCGTCGGCTTGCCTTCGGCCAGGTCCTCGCCGAGGTTCTTGCCGCGCGTGGACGGATCCGAGCGGTAATCCAGCACGTCGTCGATCAGCTGGTAGGCCGCGCCCAGATGGCGCCCGTAGGCCGCCAGCGCGGCTTCATGCGTGGCATCGCCGCTGCAGAACACGGCCGCAACCTGCGCGCCGGCTTCGAACAGCCGCGCGGTCTTGCGATAGATCACTTCGAGGTAGCGTTCCTCGGTCGTGTCCGGGTCGTGCGCATTCATCAGCTGCAGCACTTCGCCTTCGGCGATGACGTTGGTCGCGTCGGCCATGATCTCCATGACCCGCTGCGAACCGGTGGCCGCCATCATCTGGAAGGCGCGCGAGTAGACAAAATCACCGACCAGCACGCTGGCCTCGTTGCCGAACACGGCATTGGCCGTGTCGCGGCCGCGGCGCAGGTTCGAGTGGTCGACCACGTCGTCGTGCAGGAGCGTCGCGGTGTGGATGAACTCGATGAAGGCCGCGGCCTCGAGGTGCTTGCCATCGGGCAGGGGGCGGCCCCCGGCGGCCGCGTGGGCGGCCAGCAGGACGATCAGGGGGCGCAGGCGCTTGCCGCCGCCGGCGATGATGTGTTCGGCCACCTGGTCGACCAGCGGCACGGCGCTCTTGAGGCGCGTCCGAATCACCGAATCGACGGCGATCATGTCCGCGGCCACCAGGCCGCGAATCTCATCCAAGGTCATGCGCTGCAACATCCGCCTGTAAATTTGTCGCATCCTAACAGTCCGTGGGGCCTTGTAGGGGTTTGACCCAGAAGGCTCGGAGCAGTAGAATCCGCGGCCTTTCAGGACGGGGCTTTCACATGTACGCGGTCATCGCCACGGGCGGCAAACAGTATCGGGTTGAGAAGAACGGCACGCTCCGCGTGGAGCTGCTGGATGTGGCCGCGGGTTCGACGGTCACGTTCGATGAGGTCCTCCTCATTGCGGACGGCGCGAACATCAAGGTCGGCGCCCCCCTGCTCAAGGGCAGCACGGTCACGGCTACGGTCGAGCGTCATGGCCAGGGAGACAAGGTCCCCGTGGTCAAGTTCCGCCGCCGCAAGCACTACCTGCGCATGAAGAACCATCGCCAGAAGTACACGCTGGTCAAGATCACGGACATCGTGGCGGCCTAAGGCCCCCACTTCAGACTCGGAGAGTTATCAGACATGGCACACAAGAAGGCAGGCGGCTCCACCCGTAACGGTCGCGAGTCCCACAGCAAGCGTCTTGGCGTGAAGCGTTTCGGTGGCGAGGCCGTGCTGGCCGGGAACATCCTGGTCCGCCAGCGTGGCACGCCGATGCGTGCCGGCCACGGCGTGGGCACGGGCACCGACCACACGCTGTTCGCCCTCGTCGACGGCACGGTCAAGTTCGAGAAGAAGGGCGCTGAGCAGCGCACCTTCGTGAGCGTGCTGCCGCACTAAACGGCGCAGGCTGACCGGTTCGATCCGCAGAAACCCCGGCCCTGTGCCGGGGTTTTTGTCTTGCAGGACGGAAAAAGCACCCATGAAGTTCGTCGACGAAGCACTCCTCAAGGTCAACGCCGGCAACGGCGGGCGAGGCTGCATCAGCTTCCGCCGCGAAAAGTTCGTGCCCTTCGGCGGCCCGGACGGCGGTGACGGCGGCCATGGCGGCAGCGTGATCCTGCGCGCCGCGGGCGGCATCAACACGCTGGCCGACTTCCGCATCCAGCGCATCATGAAGGCCAAGAATGGCCAGCCGGGTTCCGGCAACGACAAGACCGGCGCGAGCGGCGAAGACCTTTACGTCATCGTCCCCGTCGGCACGACGGTCACGGACACGGAAACGGGCGAAGAGCTCGGTGACCTCAAGCACGACGGCGAGGAACTGCCCGTCGCCAAGGGCGGCAAGGGCGGCTTCGGCAACGTGCGCTTCAAGTCCAGCACCAACCGCGCCCCGCGCCAGTTCGGCTCCGGCCTGCCGGGCGAGAAGCGCGTGCTGGGCCTGGAAATGAAGGTCATCGCGGACGTGGGCCTGCTGGGCCTGCCTAACGCGGGCAAGTCCACGCTGATCCGTGCAGTGTCCGCCGCGCGCCCGCGCGTCGCGGACTACCCGTTCACCACGCTCTACCCGAACCTGGGCGTCGTGGACTGTGGCGAACACCGCAGCTTCGTGATGGCCGACATCCCCGGCCTCATCGAGGGTGCCGCGGAAGGCGCTGGCCTGGGCCACCGCTTCCTGAAGCACCTGCAGCGCACGCGCGTGCTGCTGCACCTGATCGACATCTGTCCGCCGGATCCGGAGGCCGATCCGGTGAAGGACGCCCGCGCGATCGCCGCGGAGCTCAAGAAGTACAGCGCGGACCTGGCGAAGAAGCCTCGCTGGCTGGTCCTGAACAAGGCCGACCTGCTGTTGCCGGAAGAGGCAGAGAAGCTCGCCAAGGACATCGTGCGCCGCCTGCGGCACAAGGGTCCGTGGTTCCTGATTTCGGGTGCGACGGGCGATGGCACCCGGCCGCTCGTGCAGGCCCTGATGGACCACGTCGAGGCGACGGCACGGCCAGTGGTCGACGACGAGGGCTGACGCGGCGCGCAGCCCGGGCGCGCGGAGAAGGCGCCCCAAAGCAAACGGCCCGCAAGGTTTCCCCTGCGGGCCGTTTCATTTCCGTAAGCCGGAAAGGCGACTTAGGCCAGCGCGGCCTTCTTCACCTTGGCCGCCAGGCGGCTCTTGTGACGAGCAGCCTTGTTCTTGTGGACCAGGCCCTTGTTGACCATCGAATCGATGGCCGGGGTCGCGGCCTTCAGGGCAGCAGCGCCGTCCTCGGCCTTGCCAGCCACGAGGGCATCGGTCACGCGGCGGATCGCCGTACGCATACGGGAGCGTGCCGCGACATTGCGCGCGCGATGCTTTTCCGCCTGCTTAGCTGCTTTTTCCGCTGATTTGGTATTCGCCACGCCGTCTCTCCGACCGAAACTGGGTAAATTGGAAGCCGCGCAGTGTGCCGAGCAGCCCCCCCAAAGTCAATCGCTGCTGGTAGTCTGACGGGCCGCCATGAGCCGCTCCATCTTCAAGAAAACCAGCGTCGTCGGCCTGGGGACCCTCGCGTCCCGCATCACGGGCCTGCTGCGCGAGATGTTCTACGCCCACAGCTTCGGGGCGAGCGCGCTGATGGACGCCTTCCTGGTCGCGTTCAAGATCCCCAATTTCCTGCGCCGTCTGTTCGCGGAAGGGGCGTTTTCGCAGTCCTTCGTGCCGGTGATTTCCGAGTACAAGGTGCAACGCAGCACCGATGAGGTGCGCGAACTGGTCGATGGCGTGGCCGGCACGCTGGGGCTGGTCGTCTTCGTCATGAGCGTGATCGGCGTCATCGCCGCGCCGCTCATCATCCTGCTCTTCGC
>CANGMU010000150.1 GCA_947454665.1 Pseudomonadota bacterium
CGCCACTCGGCCCGATGAAGCCACAGGTGGTGCCGCGTGGCACGACCAGGTCCAGCGCATCCACGGCCGTCTGCTCGCCGAAGCGTTTCACGACGCCCTGCAAGCGCACGGCGTCTTCGTAATCTCCCGTTGCCATCATCGCCTCCGCGTCAGAGCTGCGCCGGATCCGTTTCCGTCACGCTGACCGCACCGGCCTGCACAATGCGCACAAGGCCATGGGCGCGCGGCAACACCTGGTCCGCATAGAAGCGCGCCGTGCGCAGCTTGCCTTCATAGAAATCGGTTTCAGCCGTGCCGGCGGCCAAGGCCCGCGCGGCAATCGCGGCGCCCTTCGCCAGCATGGCACCGGCGAGGACCGTGCCACACAGTTCAAGGTAGGGCACCGACACCGCCTGCGCCGCGGCCATCGATTCGGCCGACTGGCGCAACACGGATGCCGTGGCGGCCCGCAACAGCTCAAGGGCTTCACGCGTCGAAGCCTGCGCTTCGTCCGCACCGAGGTCGGCCAGCAATTCATCGATCAGCGCATTCATCGCGGCGCCCTTGTCGCGGCCGAGCTTGCGGCCGATCAGGTCGTTCGACTGGATGCCCGTCGTGCCTTCATAGATCGCGGCAACACGCACATCGCGCAGGAACTGCGCGGCGCCCGTCTCTTCGACGAAGCCCATGCCGCCATGGACCTGGATGCCCATGGACGTCACTTCGATCGCCGTCTCCGTGCACCAGCCCTTCACGATCGGCGTCAGCAACTCAGCGCGGAACAGCGCGGCCTCCCTTGCAGCTGGCTCGGCTTCGCGGTGCGCGGCATCGAGCGACAGCGCCGCGGTGTAAGCCAGCGCCCGCATCGCCTCGATGCGCGAACGCATCGACAACAGCATGCGCTTCACGTCGGGATGGTTCACGATCGCGACCGACGCGCCGTCCTTCACGCCCACCGGCTTGCCCTGCACGCGGTTGCGCGCCCAGTCCAGCGCCTGCTGATAAGCGCGCTCCGACTGCGCGAGCCCCTGCACGCCCACCGACAGGCGGGCCGCATTCATCATCACGAACATGTGCTGCAAGCCGGTGTTCGGCTCGCCCATGAGATATCCGACCGCACCGTCTTTCTCGCCGAAGGCCATCACGCAGGTGGGGCTCGCATGCAGGCCCATCTTGTGTTCGATCGAGATGCAGCGGACGTCGTTCATTTCGCCCTGCGAACCATCGTCCTTCAGCAAGTACTTGGGCACGAGGAACATCGATATGCCGCGCGTGCCGGCCGGCGCGCCGTCGATGCGGGCGAGCACGAGATGGACGATGTTGTCCGTCATGTCGTGGTCGCCGTAGGTGATGAAGATCTTCTGGCCGAAGATGCGATAACGGTCGCCATCGGCCACCGCACGCGAACGCAGCAACGCCAGGTCCGAGCCCGCCTGCGCTTCGGTGAGGTTCATCGTCCCCATCCACTCGCCGCTGACGAGCTTCTCGACGAAAGGCTGCACAGCATCGCCGCTGCCCGAACCCGCAATGGCCTCGACCGCGCCACGCGCCAGCGAGGTGCCGAGGTAAAAGGCCATGTTCGAGGCGAACATGATCTCTTCGACCGCGTTGTTCACCGTATGCGGCATGCCCTGGCCGCCCAGATCGCCCGGCACGGACATCTGTGTCCAGCCGCCCTCGATGTAAGAGGCGTAGGCCTCTTTCAGTCCCTTCGGTACCTGCACGCCTTCCGGCGTCCAGCGGGCGCCTTCGACGTCCCCGGGCCGATTCAGCGGCTCCAGAACATTTTCGCCGAATTTGGCTGCTTCTTCGAGGATGCTGTCAGCCAGTTCGCCGGCGTAGTCGACATCGGCGTAGTAAGCGGAAAGGCGGTCGTCGCCGAGCAGTTCGTGCAGCACGAACTGCATGTCACGGAGGGGTGCGCGGTACATGGTGTCCCCGGAACGGATAGATCCGGTGATTCTAGCCTCAGCGCGCGGCGGGCGCCCCGGCCAGGACCGGCACGATGTTCGCCGCCAGGAATTCCACGAAGCTGCGCACGGCCGGCTCGGTCGCACGGCCTGCCGGGCTCACGGCCGTCAGCTCCACGCGGTCAGCCACCTGCCAGTCCGGCAGCACGCGCAGGAGCTTCTTCATGGCCAGGCCATTACGGCACAGGAATTCAGGCACGACGCCGATCCCCAAACCCGCCGCCACTGCGGAATGCAGCGCCTGCGGGTCTTCCGACGTGAGGCGCGGCGTGCAGGGAATCGAGACGGTGCCGCCATCCTTCGACAGGCGCAGCGCCGGCGTCGCATCCGTTGTCGACCAGAGCAGCGCCTGCGCGCCGAGGTCGCTGGGTGCCTGCGGCACCGTTTTGCCCACGAAATAGGCTGGCGACGCACAGAGGATCATCGGTGGCGAACCCAGGCTGCTGGCCACTTCGCCCTCGGCGAGGCGCCCATCGCTGCGCAGCTCCACGTCGAAGCCGCCGAGCTCTCCGTCTTCGCCGACCTCGCCCGCATTCACGAGCCGCAGCGTGACCTCGGGGAAGCGCTCCAGGAAGCGCGGCACCAGGGGCGCAACGAGCAGGCGGCCATAGGCCTGGCCCACGGAAACGCGCAGCACCGCGCCCACAGCCACGGGGACCAGCGCCACACGCGCAGCCTCGGCCTCGAGCGCCACACGCTGGCAATGGACGAGGATCGAACGACCGGCAGTGGTCAGCGAAATACGGCGGGTGGTGCGCTCCAGGAGGCGGACGCCGAGCTCACGCTCCAGCTGGGCGACGGAGCGGCTGATGCGGACCTTGGGGACCTGAAGGATGCGGGCGGCGGCCGTGAAGCCGTTCATCTCGACCACCTTGGCAAAGATCACCATATCATCGGCAATCATCGAATGTGCCATGGTTGCGACAATCCCCCGTCGTTATGAGCAGGATTGTAGCGTGAGAAGCAGCCTCGAAGGCTAGCCCTGTCGCAACACGCTCATCGGCGAGCGACGCAGCGCCCCGCGCGTGGCCCAGTAGCCCGCGCCGCAGACCAGGCCGATGCCGGCGCCGAAGCCCTCCACCCACAACAGCGGGTCAGGCCTGTAAGGCACGTCCAGCATCCGCGTGGCCACCAGATAGCCGGCCAGCGAGGCGATCCCCACGGCCAGCAGCGCCGCCAGGAAGCCGATCGCCCCGAACTCCACCACGACGCCCTGCATCACCATCCGGCCCGGTGCACCCAGGGTGCGCAGCACCGCGCTTTCGTAGCGGCGTTCGTCGCGACTGGCCTGCACGGCCGCCAGCAGCACGGTCAGGCCCGCTGCCAGCGTGAACAGAAAGACGCCCTGCACGGCAAGCACGGCCTTGTCGATGATCGATCGCAGCTGCGCCAGCAGGTCTTCCATGTCGAACACCGACACGGACGGGAAGCGATGCACGAGGTCCGCGATGGCACTGGCCTTGTCCGGCGCGTAGCGCGCGCTGGTCATGAACGTGCCGGCCGTCGCATCGAGCAATCCCGGCGGAAACACGAGGAAGAAGTTCGGCTGCAGGCTGTCCCACTTCACGTTGCGGAAGCTGGCGATGGACGCCTCGTAGGCTTCGCCTGCGATGTCGAAGCTGAGTGTGTCGCCGAGCTTCAGGCCCAGCGATTCCTGGTATTCCGTGGACACCGACACCAACGGCTTGCCGACGTCATCCGCCGTGAACCAACGCCCGGCCGTGATCGTGTTGCCGACGCCAAGCTCCGCAGCCCAACTGAGGTTCTGCTCGCGCTGCGCGAAGCCTTCAGCACGGGAATTCGCAAAGCGTCGGCCGGCGACCTTTTCGCCGTTGATGGCCGTCATGCGCGCCCGGATCATCGGAAACATGCGCGTCGTCTGGCCACCCTGCTGTGCGATGAAGGCCGAAAAGCTCTCGCGCTCATCTGGCGGAATGTTCACGAAGAAGTAGTTCGGCGCATCGGCCGGCAGGCTCGAACGCCAGCTCGTGATGAGGTCGCCGCGGATCACCGCCAGCAACAACAGCGCAGTCAGCCCGATGCCGAAAGCGATGATCTGCACGACGCTGCCTGCGCGCCGCCGCGCCAGGTTCGCCAGCCCATAGCGCCAGGCCACGCCCGCGCTCCCGCGCAGCATCGATGCGATCTTCACGAGCAGGAAACCCGCGCCAGCCAGCAACAACACGACGCCCGCGATACCGACCGTAAACCACAGCGCGAGCCAGACGTCGCGCGTGACCCAGGCCACCAGGGCCGCGATCGCCAGGGCCGCAGGACCGAAGGCCAGCAGCGCTGCCAGCTTGGGCGGATCCACATCCCGGCGTAGCACACGGATCGCCGGCACGCGCGACAACCGCAGCAAGGGCGGCAGGGCGAAACCGGTGAGCAGCAGCACCGCCGACGCGAACCCCATGCCCAGCGGCGCAAGTCCCGGCGGCGGCAGATCGGCGGCCAGCAGGTCCTGCAGCAGCGACAGCAACCAGGTCTGCGCAGCAAAGCCCAGCGCGGAGCCGACGACCGTCGCCATGCAGGCCAGGGCCACCAGCTGCGCGAGCGTCACGCCCAGCACGAAGCCTTCGGTCGCGCCCAGCGTCTTGAGCAGCGCGACGATGTCGAGATGCCGCTGCACGTAACGGCGTGCCGTCATCGCCACCGCCACCGCACAGAGCAGTACCGCGGCGAGGCTCGCCAGCAGCAGGAATTTCGAGGCCCGGGTCGCCGCATTGCCCACTTCAGGGCTGGCTTCGCGCAGGTCGCGCAGACGTTCGCCCGGCTGCCGCTTGTCATCGAGCCAGGATCCAAACTGCGCCACCGGCTTTGCGCTGCCGGAAAAAAGCACGACATGACGCACGCGGCTGCCCGGCTGTATCAGCTGCGTGCCGGGCACATCCGCCACGTTCATCAGCAGCGTGGGCGCGAGGTCGACGAAGCCCGAGCCCTGGTCCGGACGCGAGACCAGCACGCGTGCGATCCGCAAACTGAGCGCACCCACCTCGAGGCGGTCTCCCACCTGCGCACCGAGGGCAGCCATCAGGCGCGAATCCGGCCATGCCTCGCCGGGTCCCGGGATGTCGCGCGTGGCGGCGGGCGTGCCGAAGGCCTTGTCCGAGACGCGGACCGTGCCACGCAACGGATAGCGATCCGCCACGGCATAGAGGTTCGCGAGCTGCGAGGCATCCCCGTGCAGCACGACGGAGAGCATCGTGGTGGCGCGGCTGGTCGCCAGCCCGCGCCGGGTTGCTTCAGCGGCATAGCCGTCACTGATCGTGTTCGGGGATTGCAGGCGCAGGTCCGCGCCCAGCACTTCGCTCGCCTGCAGTCGCATCGCCTGGTCGACGCGATCGACCAGGAGCCCCACGCCCGACAGCGCGGCCACCGCCACGGTGAGCGCGAGCAGCAGCACGCCCAGTTCGCCGGAGCGCCACTCCCGCGCCAGCGTCCGCAGGCCCAGTGTCAGCGCGCGCATCACCTCAGGCCAGCCTGCCGGCCGACATCCGCAGCACGCGGCCACAGCGACCGGCCAGTTCCGCGTCGTGCGTCACCAGCACCAGCGTCGTGCCGATCTCGGCGTTCAGCGCAAAGAGCAGCTGCCAGATCGCATGGCCCGTCGCCGTATCGAGGTTGCCCGTGGGCTCATCTGCAAAAAGCACGGCCGGCTGCATCACCAGCGCGCGCGCCAGCGCGACGCGCTGCTGCTCGCCACCGGAGAGCTGCCGCGGGTAATGCCCTCGACGGGCGCCCAGCCCGACGCGATCCAGCAGGCTCGCAGCGGTCTTGCGCGCATCCGCTTGGCCTGCCAGCTCCAGCGGCAGCATCACGTTTTCGAGCGCGGTCAGCGAGGGCAGGAGGTGGAAGGACTGGAACACGAAACCGACCCGCTCGGCCCGCACGCGCGCCCGCGCATCCTCGGACAGCGTGGTGATCTCCGTCCCCGCGAGCCAGATGCGTCCCGAGGTCGGTTGATCCAGCCCAGCAAGCAAGGCCAGCAGCGTCGACTTGCCGGCACCGGACGCGCC
>CANGMU010000151.1 GCA_947454665.1 Pseudomonadota bacterium
GATGTCGACCTGATCTTCCTGTTCTGCGAAGGCGGCGAGACCCGAGGGCCGGTGCCGATCGACCACGAGGACTTTTACACGCGGCAAGGTCGTACGCTGATCCGTCTGCTCGATGCGCGGACCGAAGACGGCATTGTCTTCCGCGTCGACATGCGCCTGAGGCCCTTCGGTGACAGCGGGCCGCTGGTCGCCAGCTTCGCTTCGCTCGAGGACTACCTGCAGCTGCACGGCCGCGACTGGGAGCGCTATGCCTATGTGAAGGCGCGCGCCCTCACGGGCAAGTCCATCTACGAGCCGCTGCGCGAGAACGTGATGCGGCCATTCGTATACCGCCGTTACCTCGACTTCGGTGTGTTCGAATCCCTGCGCGAGATGAAGGCGCTGATCTCCCGCGAAGTGGTGCGCCGTGACCTCGCCGACCACGTGAAGCTGGGTCCCGGCGGCATCCGCGAGATTGAATTCATCGTGCAGGCCTTCCAGATCATCCGCGGCGGTCAGGACCGCGCATTGCGCGACACGTCGCTGCTGGCGGTGCTGCCCCTATTGCGCGGGGCCAAGCTGCTGCCGAATGGCGCCGTCGATGAACTGCTGGCCGCTTATCTGTTCCTGCGGCGGCTCGAGAACCACCTGCAGATGGTCGACGATGCGCAGACGCACAGCCTGCCTGCCGACGCGTTGGGGCTTGCGCGCCTGGCGTTCACGATGGGTCATGCCGATTGGCCGACGCTGCGCGCCGAGCTCGACGCGCAGCGTGCGAAGGTCACGTTGCACTTCGAATCGCTGATCGTCTCGCAGGCCGCGCCCGGTAACGACGTCGATCTCGACATCGCGCTGCTGTGGCAGCCAGACGGAGAACGCGCGCCCTTCAGGGCCCAGCTTGCGGTCATGGGGATCGAAGACGTGGACCAGGCGCTGCGCGTGCTCGATGGCCTGCGTGACAGCGCACGTATCCGGCGGCTCGACGAGATCGGGCGCCGGCGACTGGCGCAGCTGCTGCGCTGCCTGTTGGGCGAGCTGCCTGCCGGTCAGGCCCTGCCGGTCCTGCAGCGCCTGCTCGACATCATCGATTCGATCGGTCAGCGCTCGGCCTACTTTGCCTTGCTGCTGGAAAACCGCGCGGCGCGGCGCAGGCTCGTCGAGGTCTGCACGCAAGGGGATTTCCTAGCCTCGCGCGTTGCGGCCCATCCGCTGCTGCTCGACGAGCTGATCGACGACCAGGTGCTCGATGCACCGCCAGACCGCGCGCAGCTGCAGTCGGATCTCGCGCTGCGCCTGTCACAGGTCGCCGACGAGGACCCGGACCGTCAGGTCGAGGCCCTGTGCCATTTCCAGCAGGCCGCAGTCTTCCGCGTAGCCCTGGCAGACCTCATCGGTCACTTGCCCCTGATGCACGTCAGCGACCGCCTGACGGAGATCGCCGAGATCATCGTCGATGCGGCGATGGGCATGGCCTGGGCGCAGATCAGCGCGCAGGTCGGCGTGCCCCGCTGTATCGAGCCCGGCAGTGACGTGGCCAGGCCCATCCGTGTCGCGGCGATCGGTTACGGCAAGCTCGGCGGGCGCGAGCTGGGCTATTCCTCCGACCTCGATCTGGTCTTCATCCACGATTCGGTCGGCGACTCGCAGGAAACGGACCGCGCGGCCGGGCCCGTCGACAACCAGGTCTTCTTCCTGCGCTATGCGCAGCGACTCATGCACCTGCTCAGCTTCCATTCCGCAGCGGGAAGGCTCTATGAAGTGGATGTGCGCCTGCGGCCCAGCGGCAAGGGCGGCCTGCTCGTCACCAGCATCGAGGCTTTCCGCGAATACCAGTTCACCGAAGCCTGGACCTGGGAACACCAGGCTTTGCTGCATGCGCGGGCCGTGGCCGGCGATCCGTCGCTGAAGGCGCGAGTCGAAGCCGTCCGCATGGAGGTGCTGTCCGACGCGGTCCGCCGCGAAGACCTGCGCAAGCAGGTGCGCGACATGCGCGAACGCATGCGTCGCGAATTGTCGGCCAGTGGTGAGGGGCGCTTCGATCTCAAGCAGGACCGGGGCGGCATCGCCGACATCGAGTTCCTGGCCCAGTACTGGGCGCTGCGCTGGGCGCAGCAGTATCCGCCCGTCGCGTTTTTCTCAGACACGATCCGGCAGCTCGAATCCGTCGCGTCGGCGGCGCTGGTGCCGCAGGAAACGGTCGATGTGCTGGTGCGGGCCTACCAGGCCTATCGGGCGACGGGGCATCACCGTTCGCTGGACGGCCAGGGCAATGTGATCGGAGGGGATCCCTTCATGGCCGAGCGCGCTGCCGTGGCTGAGATCTGGGAGGCTGCGATGGAGGCCGGGGACGGCCTATAATCCCGTCACCATGACCAGCACCGCACCCCAGAAGCTGCAGGCCAACGCCGCCCAGCAGTACGAAGTCGAGCCGGCAGACCTGCCGCTTTCCTGCCCCATGCCGGAAATGACCCTGTGGAATTCGCACCCTCGCGTCTTCCTGGCCATCGAAGAGACGGGCCACGCCAAGTGCCCGTATTGCGGCGCCGAGTATTCGTTGCGCCGCTGACCGCGTGCGCCGCCCTCAGTAGGCGGCGTAGGATTTTTCTTCGACGATCGTCGAGCCAAGCGCCGTGTTGATGCGCTTCTTGATCGCCGCGCGATCGTCGTTCTCGATGTAGACCGAACGTGCGAGCTCGATGAACTCCGCGTCGAAGGCCTTGGCCCGCTCCTTGTCGCGGATGCGATCCTCGATGTCCCACAGCCGCTCGTTGACGGCCAGCAACGCTGCCTCGTCGGCGCGGATGTCGGTCGTTCCCCAGGGTGAGCGCTGCCAGCACTGCGTCAGCACGTCGAGCTCGCGTTGCACGTTGGCCAACTTCGTCGCGTCCGTGATCCGGCGCGACTTGATCTGCAGGATCGTGAGCTTGTCGATGAGTTCGCCGGGCGAGACGGGTGCGAGGAGTTCGTTCATGCGCGGGATCCTAGCAGACCGGCCGCTGCGAGCGCCCCCAGGCGGCCCGTCACGTCGTCCACGGTGATGAGGTCCATCACGCCGGGCTTTTCGATCTTGCGCGTCCACGGCAGTGTGCTCGCCCGCTTGCCCAGGAAACGCCGCGCGGCCTCGTCATAACGGTCCACGGTCCAGTCGCGTGATGCATAGGGGCCGCTGCGTGCCGGGTTGGTCGCTGCGTACAGGCCGATCACGGGGACACCCGCGAGCGTGCCCATGTGGGCAGGGCCGGAGTCCGGCGACAGCAGTACCGTCGCACGCGACAAGAGCGCCAGCATCTGCGGCAGTGTGTCCTTGCCGATCTGGTTCAGCACCGGCGCACTGACCATCGATTCGATGGCGGCGCCCATTTCGCGTTCCACCGGCGAAGGGCCGCCGCAGAGGATCACGCGCAGGCCATGCTCGCGCTGGGCGTGGTCGATCACCGCCGCATAGCGCTCGGCCCGCCAGTTGCGCAGCACATGGCTCGAGCAGGGGCTGACGACCAGCGTGCGCGCTCCGTCGGGTATCAGGCCGCGGGCGTAGTCCAGTGCCTCGAGTGGCAAGGGCAGGTCATGCTCGAGCGGTGTGCGCGGCACGCCCAGCGTATCGGCGAAGCCCTGGAAGCTGTCCAATACATGCTCGGTGCGACGCGCCGCGACGCGCCGGTTCGTGAACAGCCATTGCAGTTCACGCGCGCGTGCGATGTCGAAGCCCAGTTTCGTTGTCGCACGGATCCGGCGCGCGATGAGGCTGGCGCGCAGCGCCACTTGCAGGTGCAGCAGCAGGTCGAACTGCGTCTCGCGCAGGCGCTGGTCCAGGGCGGCCTGACCCTCGCGGCCGGCGCGCTTGTCCACGGTGATAAACTCGACGTCCGGGAACAGGCTCATCAGGCGCGCTTCGATGCGGCCGATGACCCAGGTGAACCGCGTGGTCGGCCAGGCCTGCCGCAAACGATGTATCAGCGGCACGACATGGCAGGTGTCGCCGATGGCCGAGAGGCGCAGGATGCAGACGCGCGCCGGGGGTGTCTTGAACGGGAACTCGACGGACATGCGCGATCGCCTGACAGAGCTGGAACGCGAACCCGTCCGCGGCGCGGACGGTGCTGGCGCGATGCTATACAAGCCCTCCGGCAGCGGCAAACCCGCGTCTGATGCATTCGATGTTTCCGCCTGGGCGGCGCGCGGCGCCATCGTGGGCGAGGCGCTTGGTCGCGGCACGACCTGGATCCTGCAGGACATCAGCCGTCGGCTTGTCCTGCGGCATTACCGGCGCGGCGGGTTCATTGCACGCTTCTGTGCCGACCGTTACCTGTGGCAAGGCGAAGCGGCCACGCGTCCGTTTCAGGAGCTGCGCCTGCTGCAGCACCTGCATGCCGCCGGCCTTCCCGTTCCCGAGCCGGTTGCTGCACGCTATGTGCGCGACGGCCTGACCTATCGCGGAGATCTCCTCACGGTCTTCCTCGAAGGGACCGAGTCCTTTGCGCAGCGCTTGCAGGATCGCCGTGTGCAAGCGGCTGACTGGCAGGCCATTGGTCGTTGTCTGCGTCGCTTCCATGATGCCGGGGCATGCCACGCGGACCTCAATGCGCACAACCTGCTGTTCGACCCGGCAGGCCAGGTGTTCGTCATCGATTTCGATCGGGGCCGCCTGCGTGCGCCCGGACTTTGGCGGGATTCGAATTTGGTGAGGTTACGGCGATCGATCGAGAAGATCGGCGACAAGGCGGGCCTGGCATTCGATGAGGCCGCTTGGCGCCAGTTGCTGCAGGCCTACCGCGGATGATCAGGGTTTTCTACACGACACTGATCCGCCTGCTCCTGCCCGTCATTGCGCTGTTGTTCTGGTGGCGTGGGCGTCGAGATCCGTCACGCCGGATCAGCCTTCGAGAACGCATGGGGCAGGGTCGCCTTCGCCAGGGACCTCAGCCGGTGTGGGTGCATGCGGTGTCCGTCGGTGAAGTGCAGGCCGCAGCGGGTCTGATAAAGCGGCTGCGCGAACGGGATCCGCAGCGCCCTGTGCTGCTGACCATGGCCACGGCGACGGGTCGGCAGCGCGCCCGCGAGTTGTTCCGTGACCCGCTCGTGGAGCAGCGCTTTGCACCGTTTGACCTGCCGGGCGCAGCGCGGCGTTTCCTGCGGAACGAGCGTCCCTGTCTCGCTGTCCTGCTCGAGACTGAACTCTGGCCCAACCTCCTGGCCGCCTGCGCGCGTCAGGGTTTGCCTGTTGCGCTCGTCAGCGCGCGCCTCTCCGCGCGTTCGCTGCGCCGCTATCTCGGCTTTGCGCCGAGGCTGATGCGGCGGACCCTGCGCACGCTGGTGCGTGTGGCCACGCAGAGCGAGGAAGACGCCGGGCGGTTCATGGCGCTTGGTGCGGATCCGGCTACCGTGCAGGTCGCCGGCAATGTGAAATTCGACTTCGCGCTGCCGCCGGACCTCGACGCACGCGCCATGGCCTTGCGTGCGCAGTGGATCGGCACGCGCCATGCCTGGGTGGCCGGCAGCACGCATGCCGGCGAAGAGGCCGTGCTGCTCGACGCCCAGCGACGCATCGAGTCCGCGCAGGCGTCTGGCGGCGCGACGCCGTTACTGGTCCTGGCGCCCCGTCATCCGGAGCGCTTCGAAGCAGTGGCGCAGTGGCTCGTGCGCGAGGGCGTTCGCTGCGTGCGTCGGTCCGACACATCGGCCCAGGTGGCTGCGGACACGCAAGTGGTCTTGGTCGATACGCTGGGTGAGCTGCTCGCGTTTTATGCGCTGGGTGAGGTCGCCTTCGTGGGGGGCAGCCTGGTGCCAATCGGTGGCCACAACCTGCTTGAGCCGGCGCTGCTCGGTAAACCCGTGCTCGCTGGCCCACACCATTTTAATTCGCCTGAGGCTGCTGCACGGCTGGCCGAATGCGGCGCGCTGCGGATCGTGAATGACGCCGTGGAACTGGCCGCTGTCGTGACGACGCTGTTGGCCGATCCGGAAGCCGCTGCCCGACAAGGCGATGC
>CANGMU010000152.1 GCA_947454665.1 Pseudomonadota bacterium
GAAGCCGCGCCGATGCCCTGAGCTCAGGTAGCGCGTGCCGATCCGCCATTCATAGGGAAGCTGCATGGCAGGCCTACTCGTAGCGCAGCGCTTCGGCCGGCGGCGTGCGCGATGCGCGCAGCGCCGGATACACCGTCGCAGCAAGCGTCAGCAACAGGGCGAGGGACGCGACGAGCCCGACATCGCCCGGACGCAGCTCGGAAGGGATCTGCGTGATGTAGTAGACATCCGGATCCATGATCCGGATGCCAAGGCCCTGCTCGAGTGCGGGCACGATGCGGCCCACATTGAGGGCGAGCGTGCAGCCCAGCGCAACCCCGGCAAGGACGCCGCCCCAGCCGATGACGAGCCCCTGCACAAGGAAGACACTCGCCACGCGCAAGGGACCGGCGCCGAAGGTGCGCAGGATCGCGATGTCGGTGCGCTTGTCCGTGACCACCATCACCAGCATCGCAACGATGTTGAAGGCCGCCACCGCGACGATCAGCAGCAGGATAAGCGCCATCATCGTTTTCTCGATGCGGATCGCGCGGAAATAGTTGGCATGCTCCTGCGTCCAGTCGCGGACCGAATACGCGGATCCGGCGAGCTTCGCCGCCTGCGACGCGACGACAGGTGCCTGCAGCGGATCGGCAAGCTGCAGGCGCAGGCCGCTTTCGCCAGACACCTGGCTGCCGAGCGACTCCAGCGTGGCCAGCGCGGCAATGGCCAGCGAGGCATCGTGCTCCTGGATGCCGGCCTCGAAGATGCCCGCCACGTGGAATTCACGCAGCTTGCCATCCGGCACGCCCGAGCTGCCGACGAGTGGCACCAGCACCGTGAAGGGATCTCCAACGGCAAGACCCAGGCGGTCTGCGACAAGTCGACCGATCAACACCGCATCCGCATCGTCGCGCAGCGACTGCGCCTGCCCGGCCGACAACAGCCTGGCAATGCCCTGCAAGGCACTGCCCTGGTCGCTCACCGCGTCGATGCCGCGCAGCGTGAGCGGCAGCATCTCGGGCTCATGGACGGCCAGCACCTGGAGCTCGGCATAGGCCGAGACAGATGTCACGCCGGCCATGGCACGCAGGCCAGGCAACAGGCGCGCGTAGTCCAGCGCCTGACCCGGCACCGCAGGGCCGACATGGACAGGCGCCGACAGCGACAGCAACCGATCGCGCAACTCGCCTCCGAAGCCATTCATCACGGACAGGATCACGATCAGCGCCGCCACACCCAGGCCCACGCCGGCCAGCGACACCCAGGTGATGAACGAGACGAAGAATCGATGCGACCTGGCGCGCACATAGCGCAGGCCGATGAACAGCGGCAAGGGATGGAACATCGCACAGGATTTAAGCACGACTCCGGGTGGGCAGGCTGCCCCGGTGCTATAGTCATGAAGGTCGAAGCCGGAGCGTACGCATGAATATCCGCCTGTTCGTTGCCACCAGCCTGCTCTGCCTTGCCGCACCGCTCACGCAAGCCGACACGGTCGTCGTCGGCGACACGATCACCGTGAGGGACAGCCAGACCAGCGTGCCGACCCGCGGCATGCGAATGAAACTCGTCGAGTCCCGCTTCGGTGCCCCGAAGGCGCGTCATGCGCCTGTCGGCAAGCCGCCGATCACGCGCTGGGACTACGACGGCTTCTCGGTCTATTTCGAGTACGACCACGTCGTCCACTCGGTGGTCGCGGCGCCCTGACGGCTGCCCGGTGGCGCCTGCCCCATCAGGCAACTTGCCACCACGGCCTGGCCCGGTAAGCTGCGACGCCCGGCCGCCAGCGTCCGATCTGCCATGCCTGTCCTGCTGAACCCACCCCGACCCGATGCGCGCACGCCCCGCCTGCGCTGGCGTGACCTCGCGGGCAGCGCCCGTGCGCTGGCCCTGGCCGAAGCTGCCTCGCGCGACGACCGGCTGTATCTGGTGGTGATGCCGGATGCCCGATCGCTGGACGACCTGGAACGCGAACTGCGCTTCTTCGCGCCGGCCGATCTGCCGCTGCTGCATTTCCCGGACCTGGAAGTGCTTCCCTACGACCAGTTCTCGCCGCATCCGGACATCGTGTCCGAACGCCTGGCAACGCTCGCCCGCCTGCCGCAGGCCCGGCGCGGCCTGCTGCTGGTCGCTGCGGAAACACTGGTGCAGCGCCTGCCGCCCACCGATTACTTCAAGGGCCGCAGCTTCAGCCTGCGCACCGGCCAGAAGTTCGCGCTCGACGCCGTGCGCGCGCAACTCACGCAGGCGGGCTATTACAGCGTGGCGCAGGTCTCGCAGCCCGGTGAATACGCACTGCGCGGTTCGCTGTTCGATGTCTTCCCGATGGGCACGGCGCAGCCGCTGCGCATCGACCTGTTCGACGACGAGATCGAAAGCATCCGGCACTTCGATCCGGAATCGCAGCGCTCGCTGGACAAGATCAAGCATTTCGAACTGCTGCCCGCACGCGAGGTCCCGCTCGACGACGAAGCGGTGAAGGCCTTCCGCCGCCGATTCCGCGTGCGCTTCGAAGGGGATCCGACTCGCAGCGCGCTCTATCGCGGCGTGAGCGAAGGCCGCGCGGCACCGGGGATGGAGTTCTACCTGCCGCTGTTCTTCGAACAGACGGCGACGCTGTTCGATTACCTGCCCGAGAGCGTGGTCGTGGTCAGCGATGGGGGCCTGCCCACGGCCCTGGACGGCGTGTGGTCGGCGATCATCACGCGCCACGAGAACCACCGCCACGACATCGAATGCCCGCTGCTGGAGCCGACGGAGATTTTCCTGCCGCCCACCGACGTGCTGGCCCGCCTCGTCGATCGGCCTGAGATCCTGTTGCCCGCCGCGGCCGCCTCCGTGGGCATCGCCGGTGAAGGCGGTCGGGACACGCCCCTGCCCGTCGCGCCACCGCCGTCCCTGAAGCTCGACGCGCGCGCCGCCGAGCCGCTCGCGCCTCTGCAGGCCTTCCTCGCGGATTTCCCAGGCCGCGTGCTGATCGGCGCCGACTCACCCGGTCGACGCGAAGTGCTGTCGGACCTGCTGCGGGCCGCCGGCCTGCCGGCACGCGTACTGGAAAGCTGGAGCGCCTTCACCTCGGGCACGGACCGCCTCGCGCTGGTCACGGCGCCGGATGTCGGGGGACTCGCGCTGCTGGATCCGCCGGTCGTGCTGCTGGCGGATGGCCAGCTGTTCGGCCAGCGCGCGCGACAGGAACGGCGCCGGCGCAAGGCCGCACTCGACCCGGAAGCCATCCTGCGCAACCTGCAGGACCTCACGGCCGGCGCTCCCGTGGTCCATGAGGAATACGGCGTCGGCCGCTATGTCGGCCTGCAGGTCATGGACGTCGGCGGTCAGGCCGGTGAATTCCTAGTCATCGAATACCAGGGCGGCGATCGCATCTACGTGCCGGTCGCCGCGCTGCATCTCGTCACGCGCTATACCGGCGCGGCACCGGAATCCGCGCCGTTGCACAAACTGGGCTCGGACCAGTGGGCGAAGGCGAAGAAGAAGGCCACGGAGCAGATCCGCGACGTCGCGGCCGAACTGCTCGACCTCTACGCACGACGTCAGGCGCGCAAGGCACTGGCCCTGAACTTCGACGCGCTGGAATACGAGAAATTCGCAGCCGCCTTCCCTTTCGAGGAAACGCCGGACCAGGCCGAAGCCATCGCGAACGTGCTGCAGGACATGCGCGGTGAACGGCCGATGGACCGCATCGTCTGCGGCGATGTGGGCTTCGGCAAGACCGAAGTCGCCGTGCGCGCGGCCTTCGCCGCCGTGCAAGCGGGCAAGCAGGTCGCGCTGCTGGTGCCGACGACGCTGCTCGCCGAGCAGCACACGCAGACCTTCCGCGATCGCTTCGCCGACCATCCCGTGCGCATCGAATCGCTGTCGCGCTTCCGCGCGGGCAAGGAAACCAAGGCGACGCTCGACGCGCTGGCCGAGGGCAAGGTCGACATCGTCGTCGCGACGCATCGGCTGCTGCATGCTGATGCGCAGTTCAAGGACCTGGGCCTGCTCATCATCGACGAGGAACACCGGTTCGGCGTGCGCGACAAGGAGCGGCTGAAGGCCCTGCGCGCCGAGATCCACGTGTTGACGCTGACGGCCACGCCGATCCCCCGCACCTTGAACATGGCGATGGGCGGCCTGCGCGAACTCTCGCTGATCACGACGCCGCCGCCAGCGCGCATCGCCATCAAGACCTTCGTCACCGAATGGGACGCCGCCTCGCTGCGCGAAGCCTGCCTTCGCGAACTGCGCCGCGGTGGTCAGGTCTATTTCGTGCACAACGAAGTGCAGTCGATCGAGAAGATGGCGGCCGACCTGGAACAGCTCGTGCCGGAAGCGAAAGTCCGCGTCGGCCACGGCCAGATGCGCGAGCGCGATCTCGAACAGCTGATGGTGGATTTCTACCATCGGCGCTTCGACATCCTGCTCTGCACGACGATCATCGAGAGCGGCATCGACGTCCCCACGGCGAACACCATCCTCATCAATCGCGCCGACAAGCTGGGCCTGGCACAGCTGCACCAGTTGCGCGGCCGCGTCGGTCGGTCGCATCACCGCGCCTATGCTTATCTCATCATCCCTTCGCGCAAGGGACTGACGCCCGACGCCGCGCGCCGGCTCGAGGCCATCGAATCGCTCGAGGAACTGGGCGCGGGCTTCGTGCTGGCCACGCATGACCTTGAGATCCGTGGTGCCGGTGAATTCCTCGGCGAATCGCAGAGCGGTGAGCTCACCGAAGTTGGCCTGGCGATGTACCTCGACCTGCTCGAGCGTGCGGTGAAGGCGCTGAAGGAAGGTCGCGAGCCGGATCTGGCAAAGCCGCTCGCCGCGGCAACGGAAGTGAGCCTGCACCTGCCGGCCCTTTTGCCGGACAGCTATATCGGCGATGTGCACATGCGACTGGGCCTCTACAAGCGCATCGCGGCCGCGGCGGACACGGCCGAACTCGACGCCCTGCAGGCCGAGCTCATCGACCGCTTCGGCGAACTGCCGTCCCCGGGCACGACGCTGCTGCGGGTCGCGCGGCTTACGCTCGCGGCCCGCGCGGTCGGCATCCGCCGGCTCGATGTCGGCGCGCAGTCGAGTTACATCGTGTTCGAGGAGGGGCACAAGATCGACCCGGCGCGCCTGATCCAGCTGATCCAGCAGGAGCCGCGCATCTACAAGCTGGAAGGGTCGATGAAGCTGCGCGTCGCGCTCGGCGCCGCGGACGCGGACCGCGCCGATATCGCGCAGGCCCTGCTGCACCGCCTGATGCAGCCGGCGACCTTGCGCAAGGATCCGCCGCGCCAGCCCCCGCTCGCGCCGCCCCTGTTCCGCAAGCGCTAGAATGCAGCCCATGGAACAGCCCATCGACCCTTCGATCGACAGCGACCGCCGACGGTTCGCGATCGCGCTGGGCGTCGTGGCCATCGCAGGCCTGCCCGCCGCGTTCGCCGCTGAGAGCGCCGGCAAGGAAGGCCTCTACACGATCGAGATCGTGATCTTCCGTACCGGCGGCACGGCTGCAGGCGAAGACCTCTCCGCCGCAGTCAATCACGAAGCGCGGGGAGACAGCGACCAAGGGGGTGGTGGCAGCCAGCGGCTGGGCGAAGTGCTGCCCGCTGCGCGCCACAAGCTGGGCGATGTTGTCGCCCGGCTCAACGCCAATGGCGCGAAGCGCGTACTGGCCCATATGGCCTGGACGCAGACGGCTTCGGGCTGGAATTCCAACGCCGGCGTCACGGCCGAGCAACTCGGCCTGGCGGCGAATGGGTTCAGCGGTCTGGTGTCACTGGAACGCGGCCAGTACCTGCACCTGGGCTTCAACCTGGTCCAGACCTCGCAGAACCAGCGTTACACCCTGGCTGAACTGCGCCGCGTGAAACTCACCGAGCGCAACTATTACGACCATCCGGCGATCGGCATCATCGCCGTCGTCACCCAGGGCGGTTGATCCCCAGGTCGTCTTCAAGCCGCAGCACGGGCGGCTCGTCC
>CANGMU010000153.1 GCA_947454665.1 Pseudomonadota bacterium
GACGTCTTGCGCCCTTGTCGCTCGACTGTCTGCGTTGGCCCGCCGAAGCCCGCGTGCGCCTTGCTGCGGTGGGCGTCCGCACGATCGGCGAGGTGCTGCGCCTGCCGCGTGCCGGTTTCGCGCAGCGTTTCGGCAGCGGGCTGCTCGATGCGCTCGATCGGCTGACGGGTCGCAGCCCCGATCCGCGTGCGGCCTTCGTGCCGCTGCCGCGCTTCAGGGCTCGCTGTGAGCCCTCCTGGGAGCCGTCCGGGGCGCAGGGTGTCCTGCGTGTCATCGAGCCGCTGCTCGAGTCGCTCGAGGGTTTCCTGCGCGAACGGCAGCGCGGGCTCACCGCCTTGCGGCTCACGCTCGAACACCGCGGGCACGCGCCAACCCGCTGCGTACTGCGCCTGGCTGCGCCAGAGCAGTCGGCGACCGCCTTTGCGCGCCTGTTCGCGATCCGCCTCGAACGCCTACCGCTGCCCGCGCCGGTGCGCCGCTGCACGCTGCAGTCCGGCCCCTTGCTGCACCGACCTTCGACGGACGGCGCGCTGTGGCAACCGGGCGAGCAGGGTGGGGGCGCCGCGGTGCAGTTGCCGGCCTTCCTCGAACAGCTCCGCGCGCGTTTGGGCGAGGGCGCCGTCCACGGGCTGGGCCACCGGCCGGAACACCGCCCGGAACGCCTGACGCAGGCGCTGTCACCCGATGGCCGGGGCAAGCCTGCGGTCTCGATGCCCTGGGCACCCGGGCGCCGCCCCTTGTGGCTGCTCCCGCGACCCCGCCCCTTGCAGTCTGCGGGCGATGGCAGTGGTCATCCGTCGGAAGACGGCCAGCGATTGAATCTGCTCGCCGGCCCGGAACGCATCGAAACCGGCTGGTGGGACGGCGGCGACGTCACGCGCGATTACTACCTCGCGGCCGGTCCGGACGGTGCGCGCCTGTGGATCTACCGCGAGCGCGGCGAGGGCGGCTGGTTCCTGCATGGCTACTTCGGCTGATCCGCCGGCGGCTGACGCGCCCGCCTATGCCGAACTGCACGCACTGAGCGCCTTCAGCTTCCTGCGTGGCGCATCCTTGCCGCCGGAGCTTGTCGCGCAGGCCAAAGCCCTGGGTTATCGCGCGCTCGCGCTCACCGACGAATGCTCCGTCGCCGGCGTGGTGCGGGCGCACAGCGCAGCCAAGGAAGCCGGCCTGCACTTCATCGTCGGCAGCGAGTTCACGCTCGCCGACGGGCTCAAATGCGTGGTGCTGGCCGCCACGCGCCGCGGCTATGGCCGGCTCTGCCGTCTCATCACGCGCGGCCGGCGTGCCGCCGGAAAAGGTTGTTATCACCTGACGCGTGAAGACGTCGCGGCCTGCCTGCGACCGGATGTTGCGCAAGCGGCTCACGCAGTGGAAGACGACTGCCTGGCGATCTGGTTGCCGGGTGCCACGCCCCGCGAGGATGAAGGTCGCTGGCTTGCCGACTTGCTGCCGGATGCCGTCTGGCTCGGTGTCGAATTGCTGTGTGATGGCGAGGATCGCCGCCGGCTCGCGCTGCTCACCGCATTGGCCGATCGGCTGCAACTGCGCTGCGTGGCGAGCGGCGACGTGCACCTGCACGAGCGGGGACGTCGCAAGCTGCAGGATGCGCTGACGGCGATCCGCCATGGCGTGCCCGTGGCCGAAGCGGGATGGCGGCTGTTTCCCAATGGCGAGCGCCACCTGCGTGAACGCGCGCGTCTCGCACGGCTGTATCCGCCCGCCTTGCTCGCCGAGACACTCGCTGTCGCGGATCGATGCCGCTTCTCGCTCGATGAGCTGCGTTACGAATACCCGCGCGAAGTGGTGCCGGAAGGCCATACCCCGGCCAGCTGGCTGCGTACGCTCACCGAGGCCGGTGCACGCTGGCGGTGGCCCGACGGTACGCCGGCGGCGGCGGCGGCGCAGATCGAACACGAGCTCTCGCTGATCGCGGACCTGAAGTACGAACCGTATTTCCTGACCGTGCACGATGTCGTTCAGTACGCACGCAGCCAGGACATCCTCTGCCAGGGGCGCGGCTCGGCCGCGAATTCCACCGTCTGCTATTGCCTGGGCATCACGGCGGTCGATCCGTCGCGCATGAAGATGCTCTTCGAGCGTTTCATCTCGCGCGAGCGCGACGAGCCGCCGGATATCGACGTGGACTTCGAACACGAGCGGCGCGAGGAGGTGATCCAGTACCTCTACGAGAAATACGGCCGCGACCGCGCCGCATTGGCGGCGACGGTCATCAGCTACCGGCCGCGCAGCGCCGTGCGCGATCTCGCCGTCGCGATGGGCTTCGATGCGACGACGGCGCAGCAGCTTGCCGGTTGCCTGCGCTGGACGAGTCGCGGCAGCGTCGACGAGGACCGCGTGCGCGAGGGTGGTTTCGATCCGTCGGACCCGCGCCTGCAGAAGGTGCTGGAACTCGCGGGAGAACTGGTTGGCTTCCCGCGTCATCTGTCGCAGCACGTCGGCGGCTTCGTCATCGCGCAGGGCCTGCTCGAGGAACTGGTGCCCGTCGAGAACGCGGCCATGCAGGATCGCACGGTGATCCAGTGGGACAAGGACGACCTCGACGAGCTCGGGCTCATCAAGGTCGACGTGCTCGCGCTGGGCATGCTGACGGCGATCCGCCGTTGCTTCCATCTGGTGGCAGGCTTCACGGGCGAACCGCCGCTCACGCTGGCAAGCGTGCCGTCCGAAGATCCGGCCGTTTACGACATGGTCTGTCGTGGCGACACGGTCGGCGTGTTCCAGATCGAATCACGCGCGCAGATGTCGATGCTGCCGCGCCTGAATCCGCGCAATTACTACGACCTCGTCATCGAGGTGGCGATCGTGCGTCCCGGTCCCATCCAGGGCGACATGGTGCACCCCTACCTGCGCCGCCGCGCCGGCATCGAACCGGTCACCTATCCGAGCCCCGACGTCGAGGGCGTGCTGGCGCGCACGCTCGGCGTGCCGATCTTCCAGGAGCAGGTGATGCAGCTGGCGATCGTCGCGGCCGGCTTCACGCCCGGTGAGTCCGACCAGCTGCGGCGCGCGATGGCGGCCTGGAAACGCAAGGGCGGCCTGGGGCACTTCGAACAGCGGCTCATCGGGGGCATGCGCGAGCGTGGTTATGGCGAAGGCTTCGCGCGGCAGATCTTCAGCCAGATACAGGGCTTCGGCGAATACGGCTTTCCGGAATCGCACGCAGCGAGCTTCGCGCTGCTGGTCTATGTGTCCGCCTGGCTCAAATGCCACCACCCGGCGGCTTTCACCGCCGCGCTGCTCAACAGCCTGCCGATGGGTTTCTATGCGCCGGCGCAGCTCGTGCGCGATGCGCGGGTGCATGGCGTGGCAGTGCGTGGCGTCGACATCATCGCGAGCCATGCGGACTGCACGCTGGAGCCGGGCCAGGGCGGCGCGCCGGCCTTGCGGCTCGGCTTCACGCTCGTGAAGTCGCTGTCTGTCGCCGCGGCGGAACGCATCGTGGCGGCGCGCAATGCCGCGCCTTTCATCGGCGTGCAGGATCTGGGCGAACGGGCAGGTCTGGACCGGCGGGAACTCGAAGCACTGGCTGCGGCTGGGGCATTGGCACCGCTCGAAGGCCATCGGCACCGGGCCTACTGGGGCGTGGCGGGTTTCGAGACGCCGCTGCCCACGGCGCCCAGCGCGCCACGCGAGGTCAGTTTGCCCCTGCTGCGTGCGCCCACCGAAGGACAGGACATCGTCGCCGACTACGACGCCATCGGGCTCACGCTGGGTCGCCATCCGATCGCCTTGCTGCGACGGCGCCTGTCCGCGATGGGGGTGATGACCGTGGAGGACCTGGCGGCCTGCAGGCCCGATGACCGGGTGACCGTGGCAGGCCTTGTCACCACGCGCCAGCGGCCGGCCACCGCGAGCGGCGTGACCTTCGTGACGCTGGAGGACGAGACCGGCCCGGTGAACATCATCGTCTGGCGCGAACTGGGCAAGCGTCAGCGGCGTGAACTGATCCACGCGCCGCTGCTGCAGGTGCAAGGCCGCCTGCAGCGCGAGGCAGGCGTCGTGCATGTCGTCGCGACGCGGCTTACCGACCGATCGCGCTTGCTGGGCGCGTTGCCGGCGAGGTCGCGGGATTTCCGCTAGCGCTTGCTGCGACGACGGCCGCCGCCTTCTCCGTAGGGCAGCCCGATGTCGTAATCCTCGAAGTCCGCCATCAATTCGGCCGTGCGCTTTTGCTCGAGCCGTTGCTCCAGGCGGCGCCAGGCCGGATCGCCATCGCCCTTCTGTGCGCGCTTGCGCGCCATTTCCAGGTCCTTGTTGACCCGGTCCAGGTCCAGTTCTTCTGAAGCGCCGGAGAGTTCCGCCGCGTCGCCGTCCTCGAAATCGTCTTCAGGTTTCTCGCTCATGACACTCACGTCGCAGGGATGTCATGGCGCGGTTTTATACCTCAGCGAATCAGCGAATTCATCTCGAAAATGGGCAGCAGCATGGCGAACACGATGCCCATCACCACCATGCCCATGCCGACGATCATCAAGGGCCCCAGCAGGCCGACCATGGCCGACAGCAGGCCGTCCAGTTCGCGCTCCTGGCTCACGGCAGCCCGATCGAGCATGGCTTCCAGTTGACCGCTGGATTCCCCGCTGGAGATCAGGTGGATCGTCATGGGCGGAAAGAGACGGCTGCGGGCCAGTGATTTTCCGATCGCCGTGCCTTCGCGCACGGACTGTGCGGCGGCCTCGACGGCGTCGCGCATCGGCAGGTTCGTGACCACCTGGCCCGCGATACGCAGTGAATCCAGCACCGGCACGGCACTGCCCGTCAGGATGCTGAAGGTCCGTGTAAAGCGCGCGTTATTGAAGCCGCGCGTCAGCTTGCCCACCAGCGGCAGGTCAAGCTGCGCCCGGTGCCAGCGACGCCGCACTGCTGGATTGCGCAGGGCCCGCCAGGCCAGCACGCTGCCGGCTGCGGTCAGCAGCAGCAGCCAGATGCCGTAGTCACGCAGGAAGTCGCTGACGAGGATCAGCAGCTTGGTCATCAGCGGCAGCTTGGCGCGGTTGGCGTCGAAGACCTCGATGACCTTCGGCACGACATAGACCAGCAGCAGGGAGACGATGCCGAAGCACATGACGGTCAGCACGATCGGGTAGAGCAGGGCGCCCAGCAGCTTCTGTCGCATCGCTTCGCGACCTTCGGTGTAGTCCGCCAGGCGTTCCAGCACCTTGTCGAGGTGGCCGGAGTGTTCGCCCGCCGTCACCGTGGCGCGGTAGATCTCCGGGAAAACGCGCGGGTATTCGGCGAAGCCTGCCGCGAGTGGGTGGCCTTCGAGCACCTTCGCGCGCACGCCGAGCAGGATGCTCTTCATGCGCGGTTTCTCGGTCTGTTCCGAGACGGCCAGCAGCGCTTCGTCCAGTGGCAGCGCCGCGCGGACCAGCGTCGCGAGCTGTCGGGTCACCAGCGCGAGGTCCGATGCGGAGGCGCCACCTTGCAGCGTAAAGCTGCGCTGGCGCCGCGATTCCTTCTGCGCCGCCTCCGTGATCGACAGGGGCAGCAGCTCCCGCTCGCGCAGCAATTGCCGGACGTGCTTGGGCGTGTCGCCTTCGATGACGCCCTGGCGTTCCTTGCCGCGCGCATCCAGTGCCGTGTATTCGTAGGCGCCCATATGGCCGGGACCGTCAGTCCTCGCGCGTCACGCGCAGCACTTCCTCGACCGTTGTCACGCCCGCCAGGACCTTCGTCCTGCCGTCGTCGCGGATCGAGGGCGTCATCGTCCGCGCATGGCGCTCGAGTTCATGCTCTGGCGCGTTGTCATGGATCATCGTGCGCATCACCTCGTCAACGACGACCAGTTCGTAGATGCCCGAGCGGCCGCGGTAGCTGCCGCCCGCGCCCTGGCGATACAGCGTCGGGGAGGCCGCACC
>CANGMU010000154.1 GCA_947454665.1 Pseudomonadota bacterium
ACGTCTCCACGGGCCGGCACCGAATATCGCCGCGTGCGCAAATACCTTCCCGACACCTTCCTCCTCATCCTCATCGCCACCGTCATCACGGCCAGCCTGCTGCCTGTGCGCGGCGCGACGGCTGAAACGGTCAGCACGATCGCCACGGCAGCCGTCATGCTGCTGTTCTTCCTGCACGGCGCCCGCCTGCCGCGCGAAAACCTCGTTGCGGCATTGGGGCACTGGCGCCTCCACCTCGTGATCCTGGCGACCACCTTCGTGGTCTTCCCGTTGATGGGCCTGGCGCTCGCATCGCTGATGCCGGGCCTGCTGCCCGGCGCGCTGTGGACCGGCGTGCTGTATCTGTGCGCGCTACCCTCGACCGTGCAGTCCTCGATCGCCTTCACGTCGATAGCCCGCGGCAATGTGGCCGGCACCGTGGCCTCCGCCGCGGCCTCGAACCTCATCGGCATCGCGCTGACGCCCGCCATCATGGGCCTGCTCACCCACGCGCATGGCGGAGATGTGTCGTTCTCGGGCGTCTGGAAGATCGTCGTGCAGCTGCTGCTGCCCTTCGCCACCGGCCACCTGCTGCGGCCCTGGATCGGCACCTGGGTCACGCGGCGCAAGACATTCCTGTCCTACATCGACCGCAGCACGATCGTGCTGGCCGTCTATAGCGCCTTTTCGGCCGCAGTGGTGGCCGGCATCTGGCACCAGGTCGCGCTGTCGCAGCTGGCGATCCTGGTCGTGCTGTCCGCATTTCTGCTGACGGCGATCCTGCTGCTGACGCGCTACGCTGCCCGGGCGATGGACTTTCCCGTCGAGGACGAGATCTCGATCGTGTTCTGCGGCTCGAAGAAAAGCCTCGTCAGCGGCGTGCCGATGGCCCGTGTGCTGTTCAGCGCAGCCGATGTGGGTGCCATCGTGCTGCCCGTGATGATCTTCCACCAGATGCAGCTGATGGTCTGCGCCTGGCTCGCCCGCCGCTATGGCGCGCGGCCAGAGGCAACCGCCGGCGAGGAGCATTGAGCATGAAAGTCCCGACCAGCGCGCCAACGCGCAAACCCGGCAAATTCGTCACGGCCGCCGAATGCCCGCAGGCCGGGCACGAGCGCATGGTGATGCCGCCGCCGATCGCGCTGGCCGGCAACGACCCGGACAAGACCGAGCGCGAACTGCTCGCCAACATGATGAACACGGGCGCCGTGTTCATGATGGGCCAGAACCCCAAGCTGCCGGTGATGCCGGACAAGCCGACGCTGCTCGACTTCTTCCATTACCGCTTCTGCGACATCGCTTTCATGCACCTGCTGCAGAGCGCCAAGCTCGCCCTGCAGGCCGGCCAGGACGAGAAGGTCGTCGTAGCCTGTCTGCTGCATGACATCGCCAACGGCTCGTTGCTGCGGGTGGACCATGGCTACTGGGGCGCGCAGATGATCGCGCCCTACGTCAGCGAGGAGATCGCCTGGGCCGTGAAATACCACCAGGCGCTGCGCTACTTCGCGGACGACTCGGTCGGATTCAAGTACCCGGATGCCTACAACAAGTTCTTCGGCCCGGACTACAAGCCGCCCGAGTACATCTGCAAGGCGCATGACGAGGCGCGCAACCACCGCTGGTACATGACCTCGCGTCTGATCACGATCTACGACATCTACAGCTTCCAGGAGGGCTGGGCCGTCGACCCGGACGAGTTCACGGACCTGATCGGCCGGCACTTCCGCCAGCCCGAAGAAGGCCTGGGCTTCGACAACTCGCCCGTCGCACACATGTGGCGCTCGATGATCTGGCCGCAGAACTTCCTGTAACGCGGCCTTGCCGCCCGCTTCGCGCGGGCGGCGCCCCGGTCAGATGACCTTGCCGGGGTTCATGATGCCCTTCGGATCCATCGCCTGCTTGATGGCACGCATCAGCGCCAGCTCTGCCGGGCTGCGCGAATACTTCAGGAACTCGCGCTTCAGCGAACCAATGCCATGCTCGGCGGAGATCGAGCCGCGATGCTTTTCCATGAGGCTGTAGACCGCGTGCTCGATATCCAGCTCGGGAACGTCATGCCCGGACATGCGCACCGACACGTGCAGGTTGCCGTCCGCCACGTGGCCGAAGAAAACGGCCTTGAGCTGCGGCCAGCGCGTCTTCAGCACGGTGCCGATCTCGTCGGCCAGCGGCCCGATCTCGCCCGTCGGCACGCTGACATCAAAGCCCAGCTGCGGCCAGTGGACGCCCTTGGACCATTCGCCCGGTGAATCACGCACGTCCCACAGCATCGTGGCCTCGCGCTGCGACTGGGCGATGATGGCGTCCTTCACGATGCCGGCTTCCATGGCCTCGCCGATCACTGCTTCGTAACGTTCCTGGTCCGTCGCCGGGTCCGTGCCCATCGTCTCGATCAGCACGTAGGCGCCATGACCCTCGTCGAGTGGCGGCTTGCGCCCCAGGCCCACGGTGCCCAGGTTGTAGAAATCCGGCCACATCACTTCGAAAGCCGTCAGCTGTGAGGCAAAGCCCGAGCGGGCGCGCTTGAGCAGATCGAGCACAGCCGGGTAGTCGTCCACGGCCATGATGCCGGTGCAGACGCTCTTGGCCTTGGGATAGAGCTTCAGCACGATCTTCGTGATGATGCCCAGCGTGCCTTCGGCGCCGATGAACAGCTGCCGCAGGTCATAGCCCGTGTTGTTCTTGATGACCTTGCGGCAGGCGTCGATGACGGTGCCATCGGCCAGCACCGCTTCCAGGCCCAGCACGAGGTCGCGGGCCATGCCGAACCGCAGCACGCGGTTGCCGCCGGCGTTGGTCGACAGGTTGCCACCGATCTGGCAGCTGCCGCGGCCACCCAGGTCCAGCGGGAAGAACAGGTCGGCGGCATCCGCGGCCTTCTGCACCGTTTCCATCGCGACGCCCGCTTCAACCGTGATGGTCGAGGCGGCGACGTCCAGTTCCAGCACCTGGCGCATGCGCTCCATCGAAATGCAGACGCAGGGACCGACCGGCACGGCGCCACCGGACAGGCCCGTCATGCCACCCTGGGGAACGACCGGGATTGCATGGTCGTTGCAGTATTTCAGGGCCTGCGAAACCTGCTCGGTGTTGCGCGGCAGGACCAGCGCGTGGATGCCGACGTCCTTGCGGCCGTGCACGCAGTAATCGTGCGTGAGCCGCTCGAGCGAGGTCGCATCGATGGCCTGGACGATGTCGGCGCCGAGCAGGCCACTGAGGTCGGAAAGGATCTGGGCAGTCGTGGTCATGGTGGATGTGCGCCGTGGCGCCCCGATTTGGTTAACAGATTCAGAAAATCATACCGCGAACAGGCGGGACGGGTCCTTGAAGGCCTTGAACTCGAGTGCATTGCCCGAGGGGTCGTAGAAGAACATTGTTGCCTGCTCGCCGACCTGCCCGACGAAGCGGATGCCTGGCTCCAGCTCGAAATGCTGGCCGCCGGCCTTCAGAAGGTCCGCGAGCGCGTGCCAGCGCTCCCAGCCCAGCACGATGCCGAAATGCGGGATCGGCACGTCATGGCCGTCGACATCATTGCGAAAGCCGACCTCGTGCGCGCGCTTTGCAGGATCCAGATGCGCGACCAACTGGTGGCCGAAGAAATCGAAATCGATCCAGACCGCGGAACTGCGGCCTTCGGGACAGCCCATGCGGCGGCCGTAGAAGTCACGCGCCGCGGCGAGGTCATGGACCGGGATGGCGAGATGGAAAGGCTCTAGCGTCATGCCCTCGAGTTTACAGGAGGGCGCCGCGCCTCCACGGCAAGCCCCAATGGCGGCAGCAGCCCCGCTGCGATCAACTGGATGCCGTGCAGGCCCGCCCGCTGCAGCCCGGATTCATCGGCGCCGGAGGCGGCCGCGAGCAGCCGCCGCCAGACGGCCACCTGGGCCTCCCAGCGTGGCCGCACCCAGCCCGGGTAGTAGTCGCTGGCGATGTCCAGTTCGCGCAGGCTCAGGCTGCTGATGCGATCGATGCAGGCCGCCGACATCCCCAACGCGACCCGCGCCGCCGAGCGGTTGGAGCGCGCCAGATGCCAGCCATAAGTCATCACGCGCCGCGCGAAGGCCTGGCCCCTGTCGCCCACCAGGCAGGGCACGCGCCACTCCCGCGGCTGGTCGCTGACCCGATGTTCCGTCAGCTGCCGCCAGCGGGCTTCGTCGCCGAAGGCGGCATCGACGAGCAGCCACGGGCAGCCCGCCAGCCGCTGCCGAGCGTCACGCCCCAGCATGCGCCACATCGGCGCCAGGCCCTGCAGCAGCGGCAAACCGCTGTCGCCCCGCTCTGCCATGGCGCAGAGCAGTTCGATGCATTGGCTGTTGATCTCCCGCAGCGGTTCCAGCGTATCGCCCGACAACCAGGTCCCCACGCCACCCTGAAGCGCCATTCCGTTCGTGATCGGCATCTCCGCACCCGTTCTTCCCGACTTGCGCGACATAGTCACCGGCCATCTGCTTGGAACGAAGTCGCAAATTTGGGATATTTTTCCCAAATTCGCAAATGATCGTTTTTTGTCCAACAACGAAAAGGGAGGAGACGATGAGGATTTCAGACGCTCGCTACAGCCGTGACCGCATGCGGTTCGACCTCGCTTTGCGCTTCATCCAGCACGAGGCGCGCACCAGCACCATCCGCCAGTGGACGGGACTGACCGACGACCGGATCCGCAAGCTGTTCCGCACCTACATCGTGGAAGACGGGGCGGAAGGCATCACGCGCCATCGCGGCAAATCACCGCAGCAGGTGTCGTTCTTCACGCGCAGCCCGCAGATGCGGCAGGAAGCCGCCGTGCTCGCCAGCGTCTGCTACATGCTGGGCGTCATGCCGGCGGCGCGTGTCTCCGACGCCCGGAAGTCGCTGCCGGGCGTACAGCGGGGCGAGGCCCTGTGCGAGGCCTACGAGGTCTACCGGCAACTGGTCGGCACGCCGCGCATCAGCTTCGAGCACGCCGTCTTTCTGGTGACCGCTCTGGCCCGCGGCGACGAACTGCGCGCCACCCATTGCGCCGGTTGCCGGGGCCTGATCCTGGTCGACCAGGGCGCCATGCCCACCCGCGGCTGCGGATCCTGCGAGGAGAACGGTCAGGAACGGTTGCTATGATTGCGGGATGAGCCACCCGCCCCATTACTTCTCCGGCACGCATGTCGATCGCCGCGCCGAAGCGCGGTACGAGGAAAACTGGCTCGCGGTGGCTCGGGCCGATCCGCAGACCCGCTACCTGCTGATGCAGGGCACGGCCGCGCTGATGCACCAGGACGCGGCGGGCGAGCCGACCGGCGTCCGCTTTCTGGACGCCGGCGACGAACGCGTCGCCAGCGCTGCGGAAGCACGCCAGATCCTGCTCGGCTGGTTCGACGGCCATCGCTGCGTCCTCGTCGAGTCGGACGCGGACACCGCCTCCCCGACGGAATGTTTCGCCGAACTGCGGCCGCTCGCCGCCACGCTCCGCCACGAAGAGGCCGCCCTGCTGGCCTATGCGCGGGGCCTGGCGGTCTGGCGCAAAAACCACCGCCACTGCGGACGCTGTGGCACCGCCATGACGCCGACCCGCGCCGGCCACACCATGCAGTGCCCGCGCTGCGAGCGGGATTATTTCCCGCGCATCGACCCGGCCATCATCGTGCTGGTCCGGCACGGCGAGCGCGCGCTGCTGGGGCGCCAGCCCAGTTGGCCACCGCGCCGTTACTCAACGATCGCCGGCTTCGTGGAGCCCGGCGAATCCGTCGAGGATGCCGTGCGCCGCGAGGTATTCGAGGAAACCGGCGTCGGTGTCGGGGCCGTGCGCTACCACTCCTCGCAGCCCTGGCCGTTCCCTTCGTCACTGATGCTCGGCTTCCTCGCCGAGGGCGACGGCGCCACGCCGCGACTGCAGGACGAGGA
>CANGMU010000155.1 GCA_947454665.1 Pseudomonadota bacterium
CCACCTGCGTGCCCATGGCCTGGATTTCCTGCAGTTCCGTCGCGACGCGACGAAGCATGACCGGGTCGATTCCGTATTCGGCCGTACCGAGCAGTGCCTCGCCGGACAGCTTGACGAGGACGCGTTTGAAGCGGGTTGTACTCATGGTGCCGATACTCCCAAAAAAAACCCCGCCGCAGCGGGGTTTTAAGTGTCATTCAGACTTTCAGTTGCCGCTGCCCTTGGCTTGCGCCATGACCTCCGCGACGAAGTCATCCTGCTTTTTCTCGATGCCGGCGCCGACCTCGAGACGCTCGTAGCGCGCCACGGTGGCCTTGTTGGCCGCCAGCAGCTTCTCGACCGACTGGTCAGGATCCTTCACGAACGGCTGGCCGACGAGCGTGATTTCGCCGAGCCACTTGTTCATGCCGCCTTCGACAATCTTGACGAGGATGTTCTCGGGCTTGCCCTTGTTCTTCTCGTCGTTCTTCATGATGTCGATGCGGATTGCGCGTTCCTTGGCCTTCGCATCTTCCGGAACGTCCGCCGCCGACAGGTAGGCGGGGTTGCTCGCGGCAACGTGCATCGCAAGGTCCTTGGCGAGCGCGGCATCGCCGCCCTCGATCGCGACCAGCGTGCCGATGCGCGTGCCGTGCAGGTAGCTGCCCAGCAGGCCATTGGATTCGACGCGCACGAAACGACGCACGCTGATGTTCTCGCCGATCTTGGCGATCAGCGCACGGCGCGTGACGTCGACCGTCTCGCCAGCCGGGAGCGTGGCGGCCAGCAGGGCCTCCACGTCGGCAGGGTTCGCCTCGAGGACGAGCTTGGCGACGGCCGCCGCGAAGGCCGCGAAATCGTCGCCACGGGCGACGAAGTCGGTCTCGCAGTTGATCTCGACCAGGACGCCCGACTTGCCGTCGGCCGACTGGGCGCTGGCAATGACGCCTTCGGCAGCAACGCGCGAGGCCTTCTTGTCGGCCTTCGCGATGCCCTGCTTGCGCATCAGCTCGGCGGCCGCATCCAGGTCGCCATTGGTTTCGACCAGAGCGCGCTTGCACTCCATCATGCCGGCGCCCGTCCGCTCACGCAGCTGGGCAACGGCCTGGGCGGTGACGGCCATCAACGACCTCCACGGCGGGGAGCGCCCGCACCAGCAGCCGGACGACGACGCGCCGGAGCGGCGTCCTTCGGCGCAGCAGGGGCCTTCACGTCGGCGCCCGGCTCGTCGAGCTCGGCTTCCGTCACTTCGACCGGGGCTACCGCCTCAGCGGCAGCAGCCTCGGGGGCAGCGCCAGCGGGAGCGCGACGGCGGGCCGGAGCGGCCGGACGGCCGCCGGCACGGGCCGGAGCACGACCCGCAGCGCGACGACGCGGGTTGCCCTGCTCGTCCAGTTCCACAAATTCGTCTTCGCCCACGGCGACGGCCGGCGACTGCGACTTGCCCTCGAGCACTGCGTCCGCCATGCCGGCGGCGTACAGGTTGATGGCGCGCATGGCGTCGTCATTGCCCGGGATCACGTAATCCACGCCCAGCGGCGAGCAGTTGGTGTCGACCACCGCGATGACCGGAATGCCCAGCTTCTTGGCTTCCTGCAGCGCGATGCCCTCGTGGCCCACGTCGATCACGAAGAGCACGTCGGGCAGCGCGCCCATGTGCTTGATGCCGCCGAGGCTCTTTTCAAGCTTGGCCATCTCGCGACGCATCTGAAGGGCTTCCTTCTTGCTGCGCTTGTCGAGGGCGCCGGTGTTGTCCAGCTCGGTGAGATCCATCAGGCGCTTGATCGACTGGCGGATCGTCTTGAAGTTGGTGAGCATGCCGCCCGGCCAACGCTGGTTCACGAACGGCATGTTGCAGCGCTGCGCTTCCGTCTGGATCGCATCGCGCGCCGAGCGCTTGGTACCCACGAAAAGGACGGTGCCGCCGTCGGCGACGATCGCACGGGCGAAGGCAGAGGCCTCCGCGTACATCGGCTGCGTCTTCTCGAGATTGATGATATGGATCTTGTTGCGCTCACCGAAGATGTACTGAGCCATCTTGGGGTTCCAGAAGCGGGTCTGGTGTCCGAAATGGACGCCCGCTTCCAGCATCTGTCGCATTGACACGCCGGACATGGTCTTCTCCTACAGTTCGGGTTAGGGCCTCGGCGTGCATCCCGGCAGGCAATCCCGTGGATCGTTGAAGATCCGCTTCAGGGACACCCGGCCTGCCGTGACGATGCGCGCTGGGATTGGTTTGCCAAAAAAGGCGGCGCTTTATACCATGAACTTCTCGCGCAAACAACGTCTTAGCGCGCCCCCTCCTCCCCCGCCCAAGGCCCCATGCACATCACGATCAAGACCCCGGACGAGCAGCAGAAAATGCGTGTCGCGGGGCGCCTCGCCGCCGACGTGCTCGACATGATCACCGAGCATGTCCAGCCCGGCATCACCACCGAGGAGCTCGACCGCCTCTGCCACGACCATATCGTGCAGGTGCAGCGCGCCATCCCGGCCAACCTGGGCTACCGGGGATTCCCCAAGACGATCTGCTCGTCGGTGAACCATGTCGTCTGCCACGGCATCCCCAACGACAAGCGACTGAAGGCGGGCGACATCGTGAACATCGACGTCACCGTCATCGTCGACGGCTTCCATGGCGACACCAGCCGCATGTACTTCGTCGGCAAGCCGCCCGTGCAGGCCGAACGCCTGACGACCGTCTGCCGCGAGGCGATGTGGGAAGGCATCCGCGTCGTGCGTCCCGGCACGCGGCTCGGCGACATCGGCCATGCGATCCAGGCACTGGTCGAATCCAACGGTTTCTCCGTCGTGCGCGAATACTGCGGGCACGGCATCGGCCGCGTGTACCACGAGGACCCGCAGGTCCTGCATTACGGCACGCCGGGCAGCGGCCTTGAACTCAAGGAAGGCATGACCTTCACGATCGAACCGATGATCAACGCGGGCAAGCGCCATGTGCGGCAGCTGCCGGACGGCTGGACGGTGGTCACCAAGGACCATTCGCTGTCGGCGCAGTGGGAGCACACGGTCCTTGTCACGGCATCGGGCGTCGAAGTGATGACGCTCGGCTCACACGAGCGGGGTTGATCATGGTCTCCTACAAGCAGGCTGCGCTCGAGGATGAGGAATCCGGCGACCAACCCGTCGTGCTGCACTGGCCGCTGCTCGATCAGCTGGCCGACACACTGGCCGCGCGCGACTACGCACCGGAAGCCTTCCGCGATGCGGTGAAAGCCTCGCAGGAAGACCTCAAGCGTTTCTTCGAGGCGGAGGTCGCCGTGGAGGCCCTGGTCCACGGCAGGGCACGGTTCATCGATACGCTCCTGCAGATCGCCTGGCAGCGGGAACTCGATGCCCCGCTTGCCGCCAGCCTGTCACTGCTCGCCGTGGGCGGCTACGGCCGCGGCGAACTGCACCCGGCATCGGACGTGGACATCCTCGTGCTTGTGCCGGATGGCGGAGAGCTGCCCGATGCAGCGCGCGCGCAGATCGAGCGGCTGCTTCGGTTCCTGTGGGACATCGGCCTGGAAGTCGGGCACAGCGTCCGTTCGCCGACGGAATGCGCGGAAGAAAGCGCAGCGGATGTCGGGGTAATGACCACGCTGCTCGAATCGCGCTGGCTCGCCGGCTCTGAAACGCTGCCGGATGCGATGCGCCGCGCCCTCGCGCCGGACCGCGTCTGGCCTGCGCGGCAATTCTTCGAGGCCAAGCTGCGTGAACAGGCCGACCGCCACGCCAAGGCGAACGACACGGCTTACAACCTCGAACCCAACGTCAAGACGGGACCCGGCGGCCTGCGTGACCTGCAAACCATCGGCTGGGTCGCCAAGCGCCACTTCGGCGTGCAGGGACTCGAAGAGCTGGTCACGCAGGGCTATCTCACGCCCGCCGAACTGCGCAAGCTGCAGCAGGCGCAGGAATTCCTCTGGAAGGTGCGCTTCGGGCTGCATGTCCTCACGGGACGCCACGAGGATCGCCTGCTCTTCGACCACCAGATCCGCCTCGCACAGACCTTCGGTTACGAGGACGCGTCCTACACGCTCGCGGTCGAGCAGCTGATGCAGCGCTATTACCGCACCGTGCTCGATGTCAGCTTCCTGAACGAACTGCTGCTGCAGTTGTTCCGTGATGCGATCCTGTCGGAGGAAGGCCCTCCCCGGGCGATCAACGCACGCTTCCAGATCCGCAACGACCACCTGGAAGTGGTGTCGGCGGACACCTTCGCGCGCGCGCCGTCGGCGCTGCTCGAACTCTTCGTCCTGCTCCAGCAGCACCCGGAAATCCGTGGCGTGCGCGCGGCAACGATGCGCTCGCTCGCCCGCCACCTGTGGCTGATCGACGAGGAGTTCCGGCAGAACCCGCGCCACCACCGGCTGTTCCTCGAGATCCTGCGCGCGCCGGTCGGCGTAACGCACGAGCTGCGGCGCATGAACACCTATGGCGTGCTGGGCCGCTATATCCCGGCCTTCGGTCGCATCGTCGGCCGCATGCAGTACGACCTGTTCCATGCCTACACGGTGGATGCCCACACACTGTTCGTGGTGTCGAACCTGCGCCGTCTGGCGATGACCAAGTTCGACCACGAATTCCCGCAGCTCTCCGGCATCATGCAGCAGCTGCCGAAGCCGGAGATCGTTTACCTGGCTGCGCTGTTCCACGACATCGCGAAGGGTCGCGGCGGTGACCACTCCGATCTCGGATCGGTGGACGCCGAGGCCTTCTGCCTCGAGCAGGGCCTCTCGCGCTATGACGCCCGCCTGGTGGCCTGGCTGGTGCGCAATCACCTGTTGCTGTCGCTGACCGCGCAGAAAAAAGACATCGGCGACCCGCAGGTCATCAACGACTTCGCCCAGCAGGTCGGCGACGAAAACCATCTCGACTGCCTGTACATGCTCACCGTGGCAGACGTGCGTGGCACGAACCCGCGGCTGTGGAATTCCTGGAAGGCCTCGCTGTTCCAGGAGTTCTACGAGCGCGTCCGCGGCGCACTGCGTCGCGGGCTCGAAAAGCCGATCGATGAAGAGCAGCTGCTGCGCGAACACCAGGACGGGGCGCGCGTGCTGCTTGCCGAACAGGGTATCTCCGAGGGCGTCGACGCGATCTGGACGCGCCTCGCGCCGGTCTATTTCCTGCGTCATTCGCCGCAGGAGATCGCCTGGCACACGCGCCTGCTCGCCCATCGCGACCCGGCATCCGAAGAGCCCGTGGTCTCCGTGGAACCGCGCAGCGAGCGCGGCACGACGGCCGTGCTGATCCACGCGCCACACCGCCGCCATGGCTTTGCGCGTGCGACGGCCGTACTGGACCAGCTGGGCCTGACCATCGTCGATGCACGCATCACGCCGACGGAAAACGGCTTCAGCCTCGACCTCTACCACGTGCTTGAAGAGGACGGCGCACCGATCGACGATCCGGAACGCGTGCGGGAAATCGAAGAGCAGTTGTGGCGATCCCTGCAGCGGCCCGAAGAATCCCCGCTTGGCGTATCGCGCCGCGCACCGCGACAGGTGCGGATGTTCAACACGCCGACGCAGATCGCGATCAGCACCGACGAGCACAACCGTCGCACGGTGCTGGAACTGGTGGCGGGCGACCGACCCGGCCTGCTCTGTGACGTGGGCAAGGTGCTGTGGGAATCCCGCATCGACCTGCACGGCGCAAAGATCAGCACACTGGGTGAACGCGCTGAGGACGTCTTCTACGTCACGGACCCCGCCCAGCAACCGCTCGACGAGGCTGCGACGGAAAACCTCCGCCAGCGGCTGCTGGCCGCGCTGCACCGCGGCCCCTGACATCGGAACCGGCATGAACCCAGA